>NZ_JBHYXC010000024.1:0-122449 GCF_042751495.1 Streptomyces sp. NPDC059373
AGATCCCAAAGCCCTGGGGGCTGGGAGGTGCCCCCAGTGCCAGGGCACGCGACGCCGCGGAGATCCACAAGACAGGCCCTAAGGCTGCTGGAGTTCGAGCACGGCCCAGCCGTGCGGTTCGAGCCGGTGTCCGGACTGCGGGGAGCCGGCGGACCCCAGGAGGCGCTTGGCCGAGGGGTCGAGGGACGGGAAGGCGACCGGTGCGTCGGACACGTTGAGCAGCACCGCCAGACCGGGGGTGCCGGCGTCGGGGTCGGTGACGCGGTAGGCGAAGGACTGGTTGTCCAGCTGCGACACCTGGACGCGGGCGCGGGTCAGCCACGGGTTGCGCCGCCGCAGGCCGATGAGGTCCTGGTGCAGCCGGTGGACCGGCCATCCGTACGGGGCGAGTCCGGCGGGGCCGGAGGGGAAGGCGGGGCGGATCTCGGCGTCGCCGTCGGCGCGTTCGTACTTGACGCCCTGGAAGGCCTGTTCGTCGCCCGCGTAGACGCTGGGTGTGCCGGCGACGGTGAACAGGACGGCCAGCGCGTGCGGCAGATGGCGCGGGTCCTCGAGCGCGCTGGCCAGGCGGGTGACGTCGTGGTTGCCCACGAAGGTCAGCGGCCGGAAGGCTTCGGCGAAGCCGTCGTGCCGGTCCAGGGCCCAGGCCAGTTCGAAGAAGTTGCGGTCGTTGAGGCAGCTCCGCAGGGCCTTCCACAGCTCGTACTGGGTCACCGAGTCCAGCCCGCCGTCGCGGACGGCCGCCGTGTAGTCGCCGTGGATGACCTCGCCGAGGAACCAGGCGTCCGGGTGGTCGGCGCGCACCCGGTCGGTCACGGTGCGCCAGAAGGCGGACGGCACGGCGTACGCGGCGTCCAGGCGCCAGCCGTACGCGCCCCGGCGCAGCCAGTGGTCCATCACACCCCACACGTAGTCCTGGACGGCGGGCTCCGCGTGGTTGAGGGCGACCAGGCAGCGGTGCCCCTCGAAGTCCGCGTAGCCGAAGCCGTCCGGGCCGCCGGCTTCGAAGTCGAGCCGGAACCAGGAGGCGTACGAGGAGGAGGCGCCGTGCGCGAGTACGTCACGGAAGGGGCCGAAGTCCCGGCCGACGTGGTTGAAGACGCCGTCCAGCAGGAGCTTCACGCCGCGCGCCCGGCAGGCCGTCACGAGGTGGTCGAAGTCCTCGTCGGTGCCGAGCCGGGGGTCGATCCTGAGGTGGTCGACGGTGTCGTAGCCATGCGTGGAGCTCGCGAAGACCGGGCCGAGGGCCAGCCCGTCGCAGCCGAGCTCGACCAGGTAGTCCAGCCACGGGTCGAGCTGCGCGAGGCGGTGGACGGGGGGTGCCGACTCGGGGAGCGCATGGTGCTCGGCGCCGAGGAAGCTGACGGGGTGCAACTGCCACCAGATGATCCGCTCGGACCTGGCGCCCATCGACACACCCGCCTTCGTCATGGAATGCGTGTCAACGCGATGCTAGTGCCGTGACCGGCAATGTTTGCCCGTCAAGGAGCGTCGTCCGCCGCGAGCGTGCGTGCTGGGCGGCGCGACAGGGCAAAGCTTGCCGGGAGGGGCACCAGGCGTCAGTCGGCGCTCTTCTCGCGCTGGTGGTACGAGGTGCGGGTGTGCTCGGTGTGGATGCGCATCACCCGCTGGGCGCGGGCCTCGTCGCGGTCGGCGATGGCGGCGATGAGTTCGCGGTGCTCTTTCCAGGACTGCATGCCGCGCTGGCGGGCGATGGGAGTGTAGTACCAGCGGACGCGGCGCTCGACCTGTCCGGCCAGCTCGGAGAGTACCGAGTTGCCGGCCAGCTCCATGACGTAGGCGTGGAAGGCGGCGTTGGCGGCGACCACGGCGTCGATGTCGTCGGCCTCGACCGCGCGCTCGCCGGTGGTGCACAGGGCGTCGAGCCGGTTCAGGCCCTTGCCGGAGGCGTTGGCGGCGGCGAGGCGGGCGGCCTCGGCCTCGAGGAGGGCACGGACGACGAGGAGCTGGTCGGCCTCTTCCTCGGTGGGTTCGTGGACGAAGGCGCCCTGCGCGGGGCGGAGGTCGATCCAGCCCTCGGTGCTGAGCCGCTGGAGGGCTTCGCGGACGGGTTGCCGCGAGACGCCCAGGTGGCCGGCCAGCTCGGTCTCGACCAGATGCTGGCCGGGGCGCAGGGAGCGAGTGATGATCAGTTCGAGCAGCGCTTCGTACACCCGCTCCCGGAGCGGCCCTGGCCGCTCCAGCTTCGGCACGGAACCCTGCGGCAGTCCTGTGGACAGCATCGGCGTCCCCCAGCTCGACGAGAAAGGTGATTGGCTTTCGTCTACAGTCTACTGAGTACAGGTGGCCAGATGTAGCTCCTCGTGGTGACCCGTTTCACATCACACCTACAGGTGATATGCGGAAGGTCACGGTCCACGCACAGTGCGTGTCCGCCTATGCTGCTGCCGTGACCTCATTCGACGGACTCAAGTTACTGGCGGACTCGCACGGTTACCTGCGCACCGTGGTCCTCGGCGTACCCGAGGATCGCTGGGGCGAACCCAGCCCGTGCAGCGAATGGACCGCCCGCCAGGTCCTCAACCACGCGCGGCTCGACCAGCAGGCCTACGGCGCCGTCATCACCGGCGAGGGAATGCCGACGTCGAACCCCTTCCAGCCCGAGGACGCCCTCGGCGCGGGGTCCTTCGCCGAACTCGACGCCGTCCTGGCCGCGGTGGCCGCTGCCTGGGCCACCGTCCCGGCCGACACGGAGAGCGTGTCGACCCCGCTGGATCCCCTGCTGGGCCCGCTGCCGCCGTGGCTGGGCGCGGGCGCGGCCGCTCTGGACGCGGGACTGCACGCCTGGGACATCGCGGTGGCCACGGGCCAGGACCACCTGCCCCTCCCCGAGTCGCTCGCCGTACCGCTCACGGCGGTCGCCGACCGGATCGCGGACCCGCTGCGCGACGGCTTCGGCGCCTTCGCCCCCGCGCTGCCCGCCCCGGCGAAGGCGGACGGCGACCAGGCGGCCACCCTGCTGCGCTTCCTCGGCCGCGACCCGCACTGGACGCCGAAGACCTAACCGAAGTCGACGGCCTTGGTCTCGACCGTCCCGGCCGTCCGCCCCGGCGCCGTCTGGTACGTCCAGTACAGGTTCGTGTGCGCGATGACCTGGTCCGGCCGCGGCGCCCCCCATGCCGTCTGGTCCTCCGTCGTGTGGGCGTCGCTGACCAAAGTCGCGTCGTATCCCCTGACCAGCGCGCCGTGGAGCGTCGAGCGGATGCACGCATCGGTCTGTGCGCCGACGACGACGAGACGCCCGACTCCGAGGCCCGACAGCACGGTCTCCAGGGTGGTGGCCTCGAAGGAGTCGCCGTAGTTCTTCTCGATGAGCGGCTCCGCGTCGACCGGAGTCAGCTCGGGGACGATCCGCCAGTCGTCGCTTCCCCTCGCAAGGTCCTCGTCGGAGTGCTGGACCCAGACAACGGGGGCCCCTTCCCGCCGGGCCTTCTCGACAAGGCCGGCGATGTTCGCGACGACCGCGTCGCGCTCGTGAGCGCCCTCTACGACGCCGTTCTGCACGTCGACCACGAGGAGTGCGGTGTTCGGCCGGTTCTCGAGGGTGGTCATGGTCTCCCCTTACTCACGCTGAACTCCTGTCTCCACGCACGGTAGACCCACCCACTGACAGCGGCCGCCCGCGCTCGCGACGGCTCAGGCGGCGCCGGTCAGTTCCTGCGTCTTCAGCACGACGAGCGCGACCAGCACCAGCACCATGACGGCCGCCCCCGCCGCCTGGACGAGCCCCTGCCGGCTCCTCGGCGCGTACGCGAAGGCAAAAGCCCTGCGTCGGCAGTACATGCAGAAACGCCGACGTAATGAGCCGGTACCACTCGCCGTAGGCGACGCCCACCGTCTCGACGCCCGGATAGGTGTGGCCGTCGAAGACATACGACCGGCCGTCCCCTTTTGCGATGCCGTTGCACGCGTGCAGGACTATTGACCCTCCTGGACGGCATACTGTAGACAATATTCTGTCGACTACGAGACGGGAGCCCGTCCAGTGAAAGTCGCAGTTGTCGGCGCCGGAGCAATCGGTGCCTTCGTAGGAGCCGCCCTTCACCGCGCCGGTGCCGAGGTCCATCTCATCGCCCGGGGCGCCCACTTGGACGCGCTGCGCCGCGACGGCGTACGGGTCCTGAGCCCACGTGGAGACTTCACCGCCTATCCCGAGGCCACCGACGACCCGTCGGAGGTCGGCCCGGCCGACTACGTCTTTCTCGGTCTCAAGGCCAACTCGTACGCCGCCAGCGGGCCCCTGGTCCATCCGCTGCTGCACGACCGCACCGCGGTCATCGCGGCCCAGAACGGCATCCCGTGGTGGTACTTCCACGGGCTGCCCGGCCCGTACACCGGACACCGCCTGGAGAGCGTCGACCCGGGCGGCGCCGTCTCGGCGACGCTGGCGCCCGAGCGGGCGATCGGCTGCGTGGTCTACGCCGCCACCGAGATCGAGGCACCGGGCGTCATCCGCCATCTGGAGGGCACCCGGTTCTCCATCGGGGAGCCCGACATGACCGTGTCCCGGCGCTGTCTGGACTTCAGCGAGGCCATGCAGGCCGGCGGGCTGAAGTGCCCGGTCGAGCCGGATCTGCGCAACGACATCTGGATCAAGCTGCTCGGCAACATCTCCTTCAACCCGATCAGCGCCCTCGCCCGCGCCACGATGGTCCAGATCTGCCGCCATCCGGACGCCCGCGAGCTGGTCACCGAGATGATGCGCGAGACCCTGGAGGTCGCGGCCAGGCTCGGCAGCCATCCCAAGATCTCCATCGAGCGCCGCCTCGCCGGCGCCGAAAAAGTCGGCGAACACAAGACCTCCACCCTCCAGGACCTGGAGCGCGGCAAGCCGATGGAGCTGGACGTCCTCCTGACAGCGGTGGTCGAGCTCGCCGAGCTGACCGGCACACCCGTCCCGACGCTGCGTGCCATCAACGCCGTCGCCGATCTTCTCAACCGGACCACCTCCACCAGGAGCATCGCGTGAAGGACCGCAAGCGCAACGACCGCAAACCCAAGCAGTACCCCCGGCTGACCCACCCCATGGTGCGCGACAACGGCGAACTGCGCCGCGCCACCTGGGAGGAGGCCCTGGACCGGGCCGCCGCCGGCTTCGCCCGTACGACACAGGAGTACGGAGCCGACGCCTTCGGGATGTTCTCCTGCGCCCGGTCGACCAACGAGATGAACTACGTCGCCCAGAAGTTCACGCGCGTCGTCATGGGGACCAACAACGTCGACTCCTGCAACCGCACCTGTCACGCCCCCAGCGTCGCCGGCCTGTCCGCGGCCTTCGGGTCTGGCGGCGGCACCTCCTCGTACCAGGAGGTGGAGGAGACCGACCTGATCATCATGTGGGGCTCCAACGCCCGCTTCGCCCACCCCATCTTCTTCCAGCACGTCCTGAAGGGCATCCACAACGGCGCCCGGATGTACGCGGTCGACCCCCGCCGCACCAGCACCGCCGAATGGGCCGACCGCTGGCTCGGGCTGAACGTCGGCACCGACATCCCGCTCGCCCACGCCGTCGGCCGCGAGATCATCCACGCCGGGCTCGCCAACACCGCCTTCATCGAGCGCGCGACCAGCGGCTACGAGGAGTACGCGGCCGAGGTCGAGCCGTGGACCCTCTCGGTCGCCGAGCAGGTGACCGGCGTACCGGCCGACGCGATACGGGAGTTGGCGCACGCCTACGCCACCGCCGAGCGCGCGCAGATGTGCTGGACGCTGGGCATCACCGAGCACCACAACGCGACGGACAACGTGCGCGCCCTGATCAACCTGTCGCTGCTCACCGGGCACGTCGGGCGGTACGGCTCCGGGCTGCAGCCCCTGCGCGGCCAGAACAACGTCCAGGGCGGCGGCGACATGGGCGCCATCCCCAACCGGCTGCCCGGATTTCAGGACATCCTGGTGCCGGAGGTCCGGACGAAGTTCGAGGCCGCCTGGAACACCGTGATCCAGCCCCGGTACGGGATGAACCTGACCGAGATGCTCGACGGCATCGAGCGGGGCGTCCTGCGGTCCGTCTACTGCATCGGCGAGAACCCCGCGCAGTCGGAGGCGGACTGCGAGCACACCATCAAGCGGCTGGAGATGCTCGACCACCTCGTCGTCCAGGACATCTTCCTGACCAAGACCGCCGAGCTGGCGGATGTCGTACTGCCCGCCTCGGCCTCCTGGTGCGAGACGGACGGCACGGCCACCAACAGCGAACGGCGGGTGCAGCGGGTCCGCAAGGCGATCTCCCCGCCCGGCGAGGCGCGCGACGACATCGCCATCCTCTGCGACCTCGCCGCCCGCCTCGGCCACGACGACTGGAAGTACGCGGACTCGGAGGAGGTCTGGAACGAACTGCGGGCCGTCTCCCCCGACCACTACGGCATGACCTACGCCCGCCTCGAGGAACACCAGGGCATCCAGTGGCCCTGCCCGAGCGAGGACCGGATCGAACCCACCTATCTGCACGGCCGGTTGTGGGAGAAGGACCCTGCCCGGCGCGGCATGCCGGCGCCCTTCGGGCCGGTCAAGCACTCGCCGCCGGTCGACCTGCTCGACGAGCGCTTCCCGCTCCGGATGACCACCGGACGGCGGCTCGACTCGTACAACACCGGTGTCCAGAGCAGCGGCTTCGCCTCGCCGATGCGGCGCGGCGAGTACATCGAGCTCTCCCCCGAGGACGCGGCGACGTACGGCGTCGAGGCGGGCGAGGAGGTCCGGATCTCCTCCCGCCGCGGCGATGTCACCGCACCGGTGTGGATCGACCCGGGGCTGCGGCCCGGGCTGGCCTTCATGACCATGCACTTCCCGGACGAGGTCGACACGAACCAGCTGACCATCGAGGCCACCTGCCCCATCGCGGGCACGGCCGAGTACAAGGCGACGGCGGTACGGATCGACAAGCTGGCGGTGAGTGTCTAAATGGATCTGCACTTCGCTGACGCCAAGCCGACGGACGAGGAGCGCGACGCCGTCGACGGCTACCTCGGCCCACCCGAGTCCGGCTGGGACGGCGGTGAGCGGACCGAAGCGGACCTGCGCTGGGCGCGCGGCGGCCACGCCGCCCGCGACCGCCGGGACCTGCTCCTTCCCGCGCTCCACGCGGTGAACGACCGCATCGGCTGGATCAGTGAGG
This sequence comes from Streptomyces sp. NPDC059373, assembly GCF_042751495.1. NCBI lineage: Bacteria > Bacillati > Actinomycetota > Actinomycetes > Kitasatosporales > Streptomycetaceae > Streptomyces > Streptomyces sp. NPDC059373. The sequence continues at coordinate 7,139 of NZ_JBHYXC010000024.1, forward strand.
GCGCGCTGGACTACGTCTGCCGCCGGCTCACCATCCCGCCGGCCGAGGGGTACGGCGTCGCCACCTTCTACGCCATGTTCTCGGTGAAGCCGCGCCCCGCGCGCGTCGTCCACGTCTGCACGGACCTCGCCTGCGCGGCCCGCGGCTCCGGGGCGCTCGTCGCCGCGCTGGAGGACCGCCTCGGCCCCGCGGGCGCGGCCCGCGACGGCGCCGTCTGGCAGTCCAGCCCCTGCCTCGGCCTGTGCGAGCGCGCGCCCGCGGCGCTGGTGATCCAGGCGGGTGCCGCTCCCGGGTCCGGGTCCTCGATCGCCGGACAGGCCGAATTCGCCACCGCCGTCGTCGCCCCGGCCACCGCCGAGGGCGTCGTCGCCGCGGCCCACGCGCCGCAGGCCGCCCCGGCGGAGCCGCCGGCAACCGCGGCCGTGCCCCAGGCCGGGAACCCGGAGCCGGTGCTGCTGCGCAGGATCGGCGTGGTGGACCCGACGGACCTCGACGACTACCGGGCCAACGGTGGTTACACCGCGCTGCGCAACGCCTTCGCCCTCGGCCCGGCCGGGGTGATCCGCGAGGTGCTGGACGCGGGGCTGGTGGGGCGCGGTGGGGCGGCGTTCCCGACGGGCCGGAAGTGGGAGGCGACGGCACGGCAGCCGGAGCGGACGCACTATCTGGTCTGCAATGCGGACGAGAGTGAGCCCGGCACCTTCAAGGACCGCGTGCTGATGGAGGGCGACCCCTACGCGCTGGTGGAGGCGATGACGATCGCGGGGTACGCGATCGGCGCGCACAGGGGCTTCATCTATCTGCGGGGCGAGTACCCGCGGGCCCTGCACCGCCTCGGCCACGCGATCGAGCAGGCCCGCGCCCGGGGGCTGCTCGGCGCGAACGTGCTGGGCCAGGGGTACGCCTTCGACATCGAGATCCGGCGCGGAGCCGGGGCGTACATCTGCGGCGAGGAAACGGCGATCTTCAACTCGATCGAGGGCCGCCGCGGCGAACCGCGCAGCAAACCGCCGTTCCCGGTCGAGAAGGGCCTGTTCGGCAAGCCGACGGCCGTCAACAACGTCGAGACGCTCGTCAACGTGCTGCCGATCCTGGAGCGCGGCGCGGCGGCCTATGCCGCGACCGGCACCGAGGGATCCACCGGGACCAAGCTGTTCTGCGTCTCGGGGTCGGTGAGCCGCCCGGGCATCTACGAGCTGCCGTTCGGGGCGACCCTGCGCGAGCTGATGGACCTGGCCGGGCCGCCGGAGTCGCTGCGGGCGGTGCTGCTGGGCGGCGCGGCCGGCGGTTTCGTACGCCCCGAGGAGCTGGACATCCCGCTCACCTTCGAGGGCACGCGGGCCGCCGGGACGACACTGGGCTCGGGGGTGGTCCTCGCACTGGACGACAGCGTCGAGCTGCCGCGCATCCTGCTTCGCATAGCCGAGTTCTTCCGGGACGAGTCCTGCGGGCAGTGCGTGCCCTGCCGGGTGGGGACCGTACGGCAGGAGGAGGCGCTGCACCGGATCGCGGACCGCACGGGGGCGGCTGCGGCCACCGATATCGCGCTGCTGCGGGAGGTCGGGCAGGCGATGCGGGACGCGTCGATCTGCGGACTCGGCCAGACCGCCTGGAATGCCGTGGAGTCCGCGATCGACCGTCTGGGAGCGTACGAATGACAACCGTGTCAAAGCCCGTGCCCGTGCCCGTGCAGCTCGGCCTGCCGCGCCGGCTGGTGGAATTCACCCTCGACGACGAGCCGGTCAGGGTCCCGGAGGGGTCGACGATCCTCGACGCGTGCGAAGCGGCCGGCAAGGACATCCCGACCCTCTGCTACGGCGACACCCTCACCCCCAAGAACGCCTGCCGCGTCTGCGTCGTCGAGGTGGAGGGCGCCCGCACGCTCGCCCCGGCCTGCTCGCGCAAGGCGGAGCCGGGCATGACGGTCCGTACGAACACCGAGCGGGCCCGGCACAGCCGCAAGATCGTGCTGGAGCTGCTCGCCTCGTCCGTGGACCTGTCCACGACCCCGCATGTGGCCGGCTGGATCCGCGAGTACGGGGCCGAACCCGACCGCTTCGGGCCGGACGCGGCGACGGTCGCCGACCGGGCGCCGAAGGTCGACAACGACCTGTACGTGCGCGACTACGGCAAGTGCATCATGTGCTACAAGTGCGTCGACGCCTGCGGCGACCAGTGGCAGAACACCTTCGCCATCGCCGTCGCCGGTCGCGGCTTCGACAACACGATCTCCGTCGAGCACGACGCGCCGCTGACCGATTCGGCCTGCGTGTACTGCGGCAACTGCATCGAGGTCTGCCCGACCGGTGCGCTGTCCTTCAAGACGGAATTCGACATGCGCGAGGCCGGGACCTGGGACGAGGCGTCCCAGAGCCAGGCCACGACCATATGCGCATATTGCGGTGTGGGATGCAATCTCACGCTTCACGTGCAGGACAACGAGATCGTGAAGGTGACGTCCCCCCACGACAACCCCGTGACCCATGGCAACCTGTGTATCAAAGGCCGCTTCGGATTCCAGCACGTACAGAACCGGGACTGATCACTGTGACTCCTCCCCCTTCCGAAGAAGGCGGCTTCTCACTCGGCTGCCGTGGCGGCCTCATGACGGCCAAGCCCTGACCGATACCTGTCGGCATGAACACAGACTGTAGCAATCGGGTGACGCTCTGCGCCATTCGTGGAGGAGAACTCATGGGACGGGTCACCGAGCGGCGCCGCGTACTGCGTATCAGGGACGGCGCCGAGAGCCACCGCGCGGACACTCTGGTCGCCGAGGAGCCGCTGGAGATCCGGCTGAACGGCAAACCGCTGGCCATCACGATGCGCACGCCGGGCGACGACTTCGCGCTGGCTGCGGGCTTCCTGGTCAGCGAGGGCGTGCTCGGCCGCGCGGACGAGCTGGCGAACATCGTCTACTGCGCGGGCGCGACGGTGGACGGCTCGAACACGTACAACATCGTGGATGTGCGGCTCGCGCCCGGCGTCGCGGTCCCCGACATCACCCTTGAGCGGAACGTCTACACGACATCGTCCTGCGGGCTGTGCGGCAAGGCGAGCCTTGACGCGGTGCGTACGCAGGCCCGCTGGCCGATCAGCGATTCTCCCCCGCTCCGCCTCGAACCTGAGCTGCTGTCCGCCCTCCCCGACCGGCTCAGGGCACACCAGCAGGTCTTCGAACGGACCGGGGGCCTGCACGCCGCGGCGCTCTTCACGGCCGAGGGCGAGCTGCTGGACGTACGGGAGGACGTCGGCCGCCACAACGCCGTCGACAAGCTTGTCGGGCGGGCCCTGCAGCAGGGGCTGCTGCCGCTGGCCGGGAAGATCCTCATGGTCTCCGGCCGGGCCTCCTTCGAGCTGGCCCAGAAGGCCGTCATGGCCGGCATCCCGGTCCTGGCCGCCGTCTCCGCGCCCTCGTCGCTGGCCGTCGACCTCGCCGACGAGGCCGGTCTGACCCTGGTCGGTTTTCTCCGTGGCACCTCCATGAACGTGTACGCGGGCGAGCAGCGAATCGCCCTGCGTGCGCGGGCCGGGGACCGGTCGGCGGGATAGCGCCCCCTGCGCCGACCGGTCCTTCCGGACCGTCGGGAGATCGTGGTAGACAGTGTCCACCTCGTCGGTAGACACTGTCTACCATGACCACCGACCCACGCAGTCGCCTCCTCGACGCCGCACTCACCGTGCTCGCCGAGGAAGGCGTCGAGGGCCTGACCCTGCGGGCCATCGCCCGCAGCGCCGACGTGTCGCACGGCGCACCCCTCAAGCACTTCCCGCACCGGGCGGCACTGCTGTCCGCCGTGGCGACGCTCGGCTTCCGGGAGATGCGGCGCCGCGCGGATGACGCCGTGGCCGGGTGCCCGGGCGGGGTCGGGGCGGTCGAGCGGCTGCGGACCAGGGCGCGGGGATACGTCGCCTACGCACTCGCGAACCCGGCGATGTTCACGTTGATGTTCCGGCACGACCTGCTCGACCCCCATGACCGGGAGCTGAGCAAAGTCAGCCTGACGTGCTTCGAGGACCTGATCACGCTGGTCCACGCCGCCCAGAAGGTGGGCTGGCGGCCGGCCGATGACGCACGGCTGCTGACCGGAGCCCTGTGGTCGGGGCTGCACGGGCTGGCGCAGCTGTGGATGTGGGGCTCCCTTCCGCTGGCGACGGGGGCAGCGGACGTAGACGACGCGCTGGAGGCACTGCTGTGCGCCTTCGGCCTGAATGACGTATCTTCAGAAGGACATTGACGATGAGTCAGATAAGCAAGTTCGACCGGGACACCGCCGTCGCACCGCGCCCCGACGCCCCCGGCCTCCATGACGCCGAGTTGTACGAGAGCTGGCGCATCGGCATGGGCATCAACGGCGGCCTGCTGCTGGCCCTCGCCGGGCGGGCGCTCGCCGCCGAGCTGGGCGGCGGTGAGGAAGGGCACAGCGACCCGTTCTCGATCAGCGCCTACTACCTGTCCACCTCCCGGCCCGGCCCGGTGACCGTACGGACCGAGACGCTGCGGCGCGGGCGTACGGTATCCACCGGTACGGCGTCCCTGGTGCAGGACGGCGAGGAGCGGCTGCGGGCCATCGCCACGTACGGCGACCTGGAAGGCCACGCCGGCGGCGACGTCCGCACGTCGGCCACTCCCCCGGACATGCCGCCGCCGGAGAGGTGCGTGGGCACGGAACTGGCCCCGCCGGAATTCCTCAAGGACGCCCCGATGCTGGACAGCATCGAGCTGCGGCTCGACCCCGGCACCGTGGGCTGGGCCGTCGGCGCACCCACCGGACGCGGGCGGATCCAGGGCTGGCTGCGCTTCCCCGACGGCCGCGAGCCCGATCCGCTGATGCTGTTGCTGGCCGTCGACACCCTGCCGCCGGTCAGCTTCGACCTCGGCATCAACGGCTGGGCGCCCACCCTCGAACTCACCGCGCACGTACGGGCCAAGCCCGCCCCGGGCTGGCTGCGGATCAGCCACGCGACCCGGAACTTCGCCGACGGCTACATGGAGGAGGACGCCGAGGTGTGGGACTCGACGGGCCGGCTGGTGGCGCAGTCGCGTCAGCTCGCGCGCGTACGAGTGCCACGGCCGTGACGACCAGCAGACCGCCGATGACCGTGTGCGCGCCGACCGGCTCGGCGAGCAGCAGCGCGCCCAGGGTGGTGGACCACAGCGGGATCGCATAGGTGACCGTCGAGGCGGCGGTCGGGCCGGCGGTGCGGACGAGCTGCAGGTTGAGGATGTACGCCACGCCGGTGCCGACCGCCCCGAGGGCGAGCAGCGCGGCGGCCGCGCCCGCGCCCGGCCAGCGGGGCGGCCCGCACAACGCCGGGACGACGAGGGCGAGTTCGGCGGCGCCGCAGGTGACCTGGAGGGCGGCCAGGGCGGTCACCGAGTGCGGCAGCGCGGTGAGGTGGCGCCTGGTGTAGGCGAAGCCGACGCCGTAGCAGAAGGCGGCGGCCAGGCAGGCGAGGCTGCCGACGAGTTGCTCGGAGCCGGGGTCGCGCCACACCCCGAGGACCACCAGGACGCCGCCGAAGCCCAGGGCGAGCCCGCCGAGTTGGCGCGGACCGAGCCGCTCGGCCCGGAGCAGGGCAACGGCGCTCAGCATCGTGAACAGTGGGGTCGTCGCGTTCCACACCCCGGCCCGCACGGAGCTGATCCGCGTCTCGCCGAAGGCGAAGAGCACGAACGGCACCGCGTTGAGCAGCACCGCGACGACCGCCGCGTGACCCCACGCCCGCAGGTCGCGCGGCAGGCGCTCGCGACGTGCCGCCAGGATCGCCCACAGGGCCGCCGCGCCCAGCGCGCAACGCCACAGGGCGACCCAGGCCGGCGGCACGCCCGCGTCGACGGCGACCTTGATCAGCGCGAAGCTCGATCCCCAGATCGCGGAAAGCAGGGTGAAGCCCGGCAGCCATGTCCTCAAGGTCCCCATGGACATCACCGTGTCGGCCGGGATAGGCATGAGTCCAACAAGTCCGGCCCTCCGCGAGATGAGACTTGCTCATGACCGTCAACCTCGCCCAGCTGCGCGCCCTGCTCGCCGTCGCCGACACCGGCGGCTTCAGCACGGCGGCGCAGGAGCTGGCCGTCAGCCAGTCGGCGGTCTCGCACGCCGTCGCCGCCCTGGAGCGCGCGCTCGGCGCACCGGTCGTCCACCGCGACGCCCCGGTCCGCCCCACCGCGCTGGGCGACCAGATCCTGCCGCACGCCCGCGCGGCCGTCGTCTCCGCCGAAGCCGTCACCGCCATCGCATCCCGGCTGGGCCGCGCCCCTGCCGGGACGGTGCGGCTCGCCGCGCCCCAGACCGTGTGCCAGGGGCTGCTGCCGGACCTGCTCACCCGCTGGGCGGCGGCCCATCCCCGGATCCGCGTACGGATCTTCGAGGGCGAGGACGACGAGATCGCCACCTGGCTGGAGTCCGGCACGGCCGACGCCGCCGTGGTGGTCGACCCGGAGCCCGCCCTGCCCGGCTCGCGGCTACTCGCTCACGACGCCTTCCATGCCGTGCTGCGCCGGGACCACCCCCTCGCCGGGGAGGCCGAGGCCGACGTAGGCGACCTGGAGGACGACCCGTTCCTGCTGTCCCTGGGCGGCTGCGAGCGCCGGATCCGCGAGATCTTCCGGAGCGCGGGCGCCCGCTTCGCACCCGTGCACCGCATCCGCGAACTCGGCACGCTCATCAGCATGGTGCGCGCCGGCATCGGCGTCTCCGTCGTACCGGGGCTGGCCCGGGCCATGCTGCCGGGGGATCTCGTTCTCGTACAGCTGCGGCAACGTGTCCACCGGCGGCTGGTATTCACCGGGCCGGCGTCACGGCCCTGGCTGCCGGCGGTGTCGGCTCTCGCCGAGGCCACGCAGGAGGTCCAGGCGTGAGCGTCGTGACGGTCCGGTCGGCCACCGAGGGCGACGCCGAGGCGGTCTTCGGGCTGCTCGGCGCCTTCGTGACCAGCCATCGACCCCGCCGGGACGCCTTCGACCGGCACTTCCCGCTGCTCGGCGACGGCCTGCTGGTCGCGGAGGCGGAAGAGGGGCAGGTGGTCGGGTACGCGCTCGTGTGCGACCTGCTGGTGCTGTACGCGAACGGGTACGTCTGCGAGTTGCAGGAGCTGATGGTCGACCCGGCTTGCCGCGGCCGGGGAATCGGCGAACGGCTCGTGGCTGCCGTCCTCGAACGGGCCCGCGCGAAAGGCGCGGTCGAGGTCACCGTGCCGACGCGCCGGGCCCGCGACTACTACCTGCGGTTGGGGTTCGAGGAGACGGCCACGTATCTCAAGCGTCCGGTGCGGGATCAGGAGAAGAAGCGCACCTCGGGGTAGCGGGCGGACGGTCCGTCGAGCAGGCCGTGGTCGTCCCGGCGCCTCCGGGCATCCTCCCCGCTCACCCACCCCTCGATGTACCCCGCCGCCGGCTCGGCAGGGTCCAACGCGACCGCGTACCGCACGCAGCCCGGATTCTCCGCGCTCTCGACCGCGTAACTCATCGGCCCCCAGGCCATCTCCTGGCAGTAGAGGTTCAGCGCCATCCGGTCACGTTGGCGACCGGCGCGACGTGGTGTCGTCCGGAATATCGGCAGTCGCCCGGACCGGCGTGATGATCTCGTCGGCCAGCCACTGCGCGACGCCCTGGGGGTAGGGCCTCGGGAGGCTGAGGACGATGTGGTTCATGCCGGCGGCGACGAGGTCCAGGACCGTCGTGCGGGTGGCTGTGATGTCGTCGTACGAGACGATGAGCTGCACGGAGCGGGCGATCTCGCGTGGGTCGCGGCTGATGGCGGCGCAGTGCTGGTCCAGGACGCGGCTGCGCTCGGCGACGTACTCGACGGGGTTGTGCGGCGGGCCGGGGATGTTCCAGATGTCGGCCTGTTCGGCGACGAGCCGCAGGGTTCTGGTGCCCCAGCCGCCGAGCAGCAGCGGGGGGCCGGGGCGCTGGACGGGCTTGGGGTCGTTGCGGGTGCCCTTGAGCGTGTAGTGGTGGCCGTGGAAGTCGAAGATGTCCTCGGTCCACATGCGCTTGAGGATGGTGATGGTCTCCGCGAGGCGGGCGATGCCCTCGGCGGGCGGGACGAGGGTGAGGCCGTACGCCTCGTATTCGGCGACGGCGGGATTCTCGCCGGCGATGCCGCCGGTGCCGGGCGGCTGGTGGGTGCCGCCGACGCCGAGTCCCATGATCAGGCGGCCGCCGGAGATGACGTCCACGGTGGTGGCGATCTTGCCGAGGACGGCGGGCTCGCGGATCCGGTTGCTGGTCACCAGCAGGCCCAGGCGCAGCCGCCGGGTCTGCGCGGCGAGGGCGCTGAGCAGCGTCCAGCCCTCGTGGACCGCGCCGTTCCTTGGCCCGGCCAGGGGCATCAGGTGGTCCCACAGCCAGGCGTCCGCGATCTCCGGTACGGCGTCGGCCTCCTGCCACACGCGCAGGATGTCCTCGTAATCGACGTGCATCGGCGTGGTCTTGATGCCGAAGCTGACTTTCCGGGCTGACTCCATACGATCAGCATAGAGGATCGTCAGCAGTACTGACTATCAGCGCCGGCGGTACCGTACCGGCATGACCACTCCCCCCGGGGCCCTCGCATCCCGCCTCGGCTACCTCCTCAAGCACGCCCAGCTCAAGCTGACCGAGGCGGCCGCACAGGCGCTCGCCCCGTTCGGCATCGACGGCCGCGAACTGGCGGTACTGGTCGTACTCGCGGCCGAGTCGGCCGAGCACCCACTGTCGCAACTGGACGCGGCGGGACGGCTCGGCGTGGACCGCACGACGATGGTGGCCCTCGTCGACAGGCTGGAGGGCAAGGGGCTCGTCGAGCGCCGTCGCAGCCCGGAGGACCGGCGCAAGAACATCGTCGGCCTGACCCCGGCCGGCCAGGACTGCCTCCGCCGCGCGGAACGGGCCCGCGCGGCGGCCGAGCGCCGCTTCCTCGCGCCCCTCGGCAAGGAGGAGGCGGACCGGCTCGTGCGCACCCTCCAGATCCTCAACTTCGGGCAGGGTGCGGCCGCGGAGGCCTAGGCCCGGCTAGATCCAGCCCTCCAGCGCCTTGAGGAAGGCGTCGAAGTCGTCGTTGTGGATGATGTGCCCGGTGCCGGGTACGACCCGGACCTCGTAGCCGTCGGCGGTGAGGGCGGCGGCGCGGGCCGGCGGGATGAGGTCGCTGGGGTCGGCGGTCAGGACGAGGGAGGGGACGTCGGGGTGGCCGGGCTCGTGGCCGCGGAATCCCTCGAAGGCTCGCAGGGTGGTGGTGTCCCAGCGCTGGAGGGCGTCGAACTTGGCCTGCTGGGCCTCGGCGGGCCAGGCGGGGTAGGCGGCGCGGATGTCGGCGGGCGTCCAGGACTTCTCGGCGAGGATGCCGCGCAGGACCGCCGAGTCGATGGACGGCGACCAGGCCGGGTCCACGTACACCGCGCGGGCCGGGCGGATGCGGCCGACGGCGAGCGCGGTGACCAGCGCGCCGAGCGAGTGGCCGAGCAGCAGGTCGGGTTCGGCCGGAACGGCGGCGGTGAGGGCGTCGGACCAGGCGTCCAGGGTGTACGTGTCCGTGTGCGGGCTTTGCCCGTGCCCGGTGAGTTCGGGCGCCAGTACGCGGTAGCCGCGCCCGGCCAGGGCCGGGCCGAGCCGCCACCAACTCCCGGAGTCGTTGGTGATGCCGTGCACCAGTACGGCCACCCGCTCGCCGTCGCCCCACTCCCGTACCCGCAACCGATCCGCTGCCGTCATGCCCACCCCAACTCGAATTGATCGGCACGGCATTCCCCTGGCCGTGCGCGTCCCACCCGCGAGTATGCCTACCAGGTGGGCCGAATGGGACCGCCCGGAGCGATCCGGAGCAGGTCGTCGCGGAGCGTCCGCAGCCGGCGCTCGCCGAGTTCGGCGGCCCAGGGGCGTACGGCGTCGGCGGCGGCCTCCTCCGCAGCGCGGGTGCAGGCCCGGCCGCGTTCGGTCAGGACGACGAGGCGGGCGCGGGCGTCCTCGGGATGGGGGCGGCGCTCGGCGTAGCCCTTCCGTACGAGCTCGTCGACGAGCTGACTGGCGGCCTGGCGGGTGACGCCGAGGTGGTCGGCCAGCTCGCTGACGGTGGCGCCGGCGGCGGACATGCGCGCGAAGGCGAAGCCGTGGGCGGGGCGGATGTCGTCGAAGCCCCGGGCGGTGACGCCCGCGTCGATACGGGCGACCAGCCCGCCGGCAGCCGCGAGGAGGGTGGCGCTGAGGGCCATGGCTTCTTCGTCTCTCACACCGTCAAGCTTGACACATTGCGCAAGCAGCTTGAGCATATAGGTAAGCAACTTACGCAAGTTACTTGCCTAAATCCGGAGGTTTCCGCCATGCCCGTCATCCACGCTTCGAACGCCGTCGTCCACGAGATGCACGGTTCCCGCTTCGTCTCGTACGCCGCGTCCGCCCTCGGCAGCACCGAACTCTGCGCCTGGCGCAGCGAGATCCCCGCCGGCACCGAGACCCCCGCCCACTCCATCAGCCGCGAAGAGGTCTTCCTCGTACTCACCGGCTCGGTGCGGCTCACCCTCGACGGCGAGCCGCGCTCCCTCTCCCCCGGTGACGTCGCCATCGCACCCGCCGGATCCACCCTGAAGTTCGACAACCTGACGGAGTCGGCGGCCACCGTCTGGGTCACCACCAGCATCGGCCTGGAGGGCGTCTTCCCCGACGGGTCGCGCGTTTCGCCTCCCTGGGCGCGGTGATCCTTACGGGGCTGGGGCCGGGCCCAGCGTCAGCGTCGGGTTCCCGGCCGCATTACCGGCCGGCGGCCCGACGACCGCCGTGAACGCCTCCGTACGGACCGTCAGGCCGTCGGCGCCCAGGGCGAAGTCGGGCGCGAAGGGTTCGTCGGCGGCGTGGGCGGGGCCGTAGCGGACGGCCAGGACGGTGAGGCCGTCCGGGGGCGAAGGGGCGGGGGCGGCTTCGAGGGCGGTGGTCGCGATGATGTCGCGCCAGCCGGAGTCGGGGTTGCCGTAGCCGCGGGGGTCGGCGGCGAGGCGGAAGGCGGCCTGCTCCTGGGTGAGGCCGATGGTGTCGGGGCTGTTGAAGTAGGCCGAACCGTCGGTGCCGGGGAAGTCGGGGGTGGTGAGGGTGAGTTCGCCGGCGGAGGTGACCGCGAGGGCGCCGACGACCAGAGGACCGTCGGCGACCAGCCGGGCGCCCTTGTCGGCGAAGCTGACGCCTGCGGCCTCGGTGAGCTTGGCGAGCCGGCCGTCGGCGGCGGTGGCGTACGGGAGTCCGGCCAGCAGGCGGGCGCCCGGCGTACGTTCCAGGGCGACGGTCAGCCACAGGCTCGTGCCGTCGGTGACGTACAGGGACTGGACGTGGGCCAGGACCTGGTCGCGGTTGACGACGGGCTTGGTGACGAGCTTGGCCACCAGGCCGGGAGCGGCGACGTCGCGGACCCGCACCTCGCCCATGGGCCGCGTGAGCAGGAAGCCGTCCACGGCCGGGCCGATGCCGTGCTGCCGGTTGGTGGCGGCGGGGAGCAGGATCGTACCGGCGGTCTCGATCAGCGCGGGGGTCATGACGGAGTCGAAGGACACCGAGACCCGCGCGGAGCGCAGCTGGTGGCGGGCGGGGGCGGTGCGCGGGGTGCGGTACCAGCGGGTCGTGTCCTGGGTCTGCCAGACCAGCATGAAGGCGAAGTGGCCGTCGACGGCGCCGTCGGGGCCTGCGGCGTGCCGGCCCCAGCGGGTGTCGCCGAGGTAGCGGCCGAGGTCGGAGCCGATGCGGCGGCTGAAGTAGCGCAGGCCGAGGACGGCTTCGAAGCCGGAGTGCTGCTCGCTGTAGCGGGGGCCGCCGACGTCGTAACCGCCGGAGGCGAGCCGGGCGTCGAGGTAGCGGGCGATCTCGTCACCGTCCTCGGCGAACGCTTGCTTGCCAGTGACCCGGTGGGCCTGCGCCAGGAACGACAGCGAGATCGGGCCGTAGTTGTTGTCGTACGCGCCCCCGTGCTCGGGGGGCAGCAGCGCGCCCCGGTCGGGCAGGCGCTTGGCGCGGATCTCGGTGGCGTAGAGGTGGAGCGCCCGCTCGCGGACGGCCTCCGCGTCCTTCGGGTCCTTGAGGTGCCGGGTCAGCATCAGGGCGCCGACGATGGCGCCGATGGCCTGGTTGGCGGTGTCCTGCGGGTTGAAGTACGCGATGTCGGTGAGCCAGCGCCAGTAGCCGTGGGCGACGTCGGTGAGTTCGGCGCGCTGTTCGGCCGTGAGCAGTCCGTCGGCGAGGTCGAGGACGTTGACGGCCTGGAGGAGTGCCCAGGCGGTGCTGGGCCAGTCGCCGATGGGGTGGCTCCCGTCGTCGAGGACGTAACGGGCGTAGGGCTCGCCGGAGTCGCGTACGCGCAGGTTCGGATAGCCGGGGTTGTCGGTGCGGTGGACGCGCTCGCGGAGGTGGAAGTCCAGGCTGCGGCGCACCGGTTCGGCCAGGTGGTCGAGTGTGCCGCCCGAGCGCTGCCAGGCCAGGGCCAGCAGCGAGGTGATGCCGAGCGAGGTGTCGCCGATGTCGTCGTCGCAGCCGGGGCGCTCCAGGTTGCCGTCGGCGGTGATGCGGTCGAGGGCCTGGGCGGCGACGCGCTCCAGCACGGCGTCGTACGCGGCCGGGTCGTCGGGCAGGTCGTGCAGGGCGCCGAGCTGGTGGGTGAGGAACACCATGGCTTTGGGAGGTCAGCCCTTCATTCCGGAGGTGGCCATGCCTTCGACGAGGCGCTTCTGGAAGACGAGGAAGCAGATCAGCGTCGGGAGGAGGGCGAGCGTGGACATCGCGAACATCGCGCCGTACGAGGAGCCGCTGGTCTTGTCGAGGAAGAGCGTCAGGCCGATCGGCACGGTGTACTTGGCGTTCTGGTTGAGGTAGACGAACTGGCTGAAGAAGTCGTCGTAGGTCCAGATGAAGGTGAAGATGGTGGTGGTGATCAGGGCGGGGCGCATCAGGGGCAGGATGATCCGCAGATAGATCTGCCCGGGATTGGCACCGTCCATCATCGCCGCCTGGTCGAGTTCACGCGGAATACTGCGGATGAACTGGACCATCAGGAAGATGAAGAACGCGTCCGTCGCCAGGAACTTCGGGACGATCAGCGGCAGGAACGTGTTGATCCAGTTGAGGTTGTAGAACAGCGTGTACTGCGGGATCAGCGTCACCTGCATCGGCAGCATCATCGTGCCGAGCATCAGCCCGAACCAGATCTTCTTGCCCCGGAACTCGAAGCGCGCGAACGCGTACGCCGCGAGTGAGCAGGACACGACGTTGCCGATCACCGCTCCGATCGTGACGAGCAGCGAGTTGGTCAGGTAGAGCGAGAACGAGTTGCCCGAGCCGCTCCAGCCCTTGCTGTAGTTCTGCGGGTGGAAGTGCTTCGGCCACAGGCCGACCTGGGTGAAGATGTCCTGGTCGGGCTTGAACGAACTGCTGAGCATCCACATCAGCGGGTAGAGCATGGCGAGCGCCACGCCGATGAGCACGGTGTGCAGCAGGATCCGGCGGGCGCCGGTCACGGCGCGCAGCCGTTTGAGGGGGGCCATGGTGGTGGCGGTGTTGGCAGACATCTCTTCCGTACTCCTACGACCTCACCGACGACTCAGTCGTCGTAATGGACCCAGAACCGGCTGGCGGCGAAGTTCAGCGCCGTGAACGCGGCGATGACCAGGAACAGCACCCATGCCAGCGCGGAGGCGTATCCCATGTGGAAGTAGTTGAAGCCCTCCTTGTACAGGAAGAGGGAGTAGAGCATGGTCGAGCCGATCGGGCCGCCGCTGCCGTTGCTGATGACGTAGGCGGGGGTGAAGGTCTGGAACGAACCGATGATCTGCAGCACCACGTTGAAGAACACGATGGGGGTCAGCAGCGGGAGCGTGATCCGGAAGAACCGGGTGAACACCCCCGCACCGTCGATCGCCGCCGCCTCGTAGACGTCCTTCGGGAGCTGCTTGAGGCCGGCCAGGAAGATCACCATCGGGGTCCCGAACTGCCACACCGCCAGCAGGATGAGGGTGTAGATCGAGGTGTCGGGCGAGGAGACCCAGTCCTGGCCCTTGATGCCGAACCAGCCGAGGAAGTCGTTGAACAGACCGTCGCCACCGAAGATCTGCCGCCACATGATGGCGATGGCGACCGCGCCGCCGAGCAGGGACGGCAGGTAGAACGCCGCCCGGTACAGGCCGAGTCCGCGCAGCGGGCGGTTGAGCAGCACCGCCACGCCGAGCGCGAGCGCGAGCTTGAGGGGGACCGAGACCGCGACGTACAGCAGCGTCACATGGACGGTGTTCCAGAAGTTCGGGTCGTCGCCGAACATGTGGGTGTAGTTCTGCGCACCGATCCACTTGGCCGGGGTGAGCAGGTTGAAGTCGGTGAAGGAGAGGTAGAGGGAGTCCAGCATCGGGTAGATGGTCAGCCCGAAGACCCCGATGAACCAGGGAGCCAGGAAGAGGAACGGCCACCAGCCGCCGGCGCGCCTTCTCGCGGCGCGTTTGCGCATCCGTTCGCGATCGGCCGTGGTCGCCGGGCCCGGCGGCTCCTTGACGACCTCGTCAATCTTCTCGGTGGTCACACTCATCTCCCTGGCTCCTGGCCTCTCCTGGTGGGGTGACGGCGGTTACGACGACGACAGGATGCTGTTGGCCTGGTCGAAGAAGCTGCTCAGCGCGGACTTGATCGTCTTCTTGCCGAAGGCGATGGCCAGGTTGGACTGGAACAGCAGTTCCGAGATCTGGTCCGCGCCGGTGGGCGGGGCGACCGGCGCGGCGAGCGCGTTGGTGGCCTTGGTGACCCGGTCGGAGACGTAGGCGGCGGCGTCCGAGGCCCGCTTGTCGTTGCCCGCCAGGGACGGCGCGATGATGGCGCGGGCCTTGGCCGTCGGCGGGATGCCGCGCAGCAGCGCCATGTCGGCGATCGCCGTCTTGTCCTGGGCGAAGAAGCTCATGATCTTGACGGAGTCCGCGATGTGCTTGCTGCGGGCGGTGGCGCTGAGCAGCACGCCGCCGTTGACGTAGTTGCCCTCGTGCGCGCCCGACCAGCTGCCCTGGGGGGTGGGGATGAAGTCCAGGGTGGCGCCGGTGAGGCTGCCGGAGGAGTTGGTCAGACCCGAGTCGAACGTGATCATTCCCTTGCCGATGACCACCGCGTTCTTGGTGAGGTCATTGTGCGCGGAGGAGGTGACCGCGCCGCCCGGGGAGGCGTGGATCTTGCGCATCTCGGCCCAGTAGGTCCACCACTCCTCGAGGGTGGCCTCGGTGTAGCCGAGCTTGCCGCCCGCGGTGTAGAGGTTCTGGCCCTTCTCACGGGTGAAGATGTCGAAGGCCTGGTTGGTGGAGCCACCGCCGTCGTCCACGCCGAAGACCTTGCCGCCGCTGGCCTTGTAGACCTTGGCCGCGTAGGTCTTGAGGTCCTCCCAGGTCCACTCCTTGTCGGGCTCCGCGAGGCCGAGCTTCTTCAGACCGGTGACGTTGATGGTGAGGACGTTGACGCCGATGCCCGACGGCACGCCGTAGAGCTTCCCGTCGACCGTGCCGGCGGCGAGCAGCGACTTGGAGAACCCGGTCAGGTCGAGGGACTTGCCGACGTAGTCGTCGAGCGGCGCGAGCACGCCCTTCTTCGCGTACGAGGCAACCAGGGCGGTGTCCATCTGGAGCAGGTCGGGGGCGCTGCCGCCGGCGACCTGGGTGTTGAACTTGTCGAAGTAGCCGTCGTAGCCGGAGTAGCGGGGCTTGATCTTGATGCCGGGGTTGTTCTTGGTGAAGGTGGCCAGCGCCTTCTTGTAGGCCGCGTGCCGGTCGTCGCTGCCCCACCAGGTCATGACCAGCTCGCTACTGCCCGAGCTGGCGCCGGTGCCGCCACATGCGGCCAGCGTGCCGCCGAGCGCGGTGACCGCGGCCAGCCCTCCGCCGATGCGGAGCAGGCCTCTACGAGAGATGTCGGTGCCCACCGGTTCCTCCTACGTGTGCGTGACGAAGTGCCCGATGAATTCGGGGCTGAAGGTTCTGTCAGGGTTCTGCGGGGGGATTGTGCGGCGTTCTGCAAGGGGTCCTACGGGGGTGTGTTGTCGCTCCCGCGGATCGCGGCCTCGCCCGGCCGCGCCGCCATGGCGGGGAGGAGTCCCGGTGTCCGTCCTGCCGTACGAGCACGCCCTCGTACTGGGAACCCCTCACCCGGAGCCGGGATCCCGCCGGCTCGGTAAGCGCTTGTCCGGACATTCGCAGAGACGCGGGTCCGGAGTCAATGCCCGACTTGGGCTCCGCCGGTAACAGTTTGGATTCCGCGGGCGACGGCGAGGCGGGTGGCGCCGACGACGGTGCCGGTGTTGCCGAGCACGCTGGAGACCACCTCGGTGGGCCAGCTGAGCCGCTCCAGTTCGGCCCGGACACCGGGCAGGAGCTGGGGGTTCGCGCCGATGCCGCCGCCGAGCACGATCAGGCCCGGGTCGAGCACGGCGGCCACGGCGGCGGCGAGCCGGCCCACCTCGGCGGCATGGTCGGCGACCAGGGCGGCGGCGGTGGCATGGCCCTCGGCGGCAAGCGCGAACAGCCGCTCGGCGGTGCGCGGGCGGGGGCCGTCGCCCGCGTCGGGGCGCCAGGCACTGGCGGCGCGGGCGACGAGGGAGCGGGCGCCCGCGTAGGCCTCCAGGCCCTCGTGCTCGGGCCGCCGGCCCTCGGCCCAGGGGTAGGGCAGCCGGGCGACCTCGCCGGCCGCGCCATTGGCGCCGCGCAGGACCTGGCCGCCGAGCACGATGCCCAGGCCGATGCCGTAACCGATCTGCAGATAGCCGAAGCCGGCCGCGCCCCGGTCACGGGCGGCGCCTTCGTGCAGCTCGGCGAGGGCGGCGCAGTTGACGTTGTTCTCGACCTGGACCGGGACGCCGGGCGGCAGGGCGAGCGCCTCGAAGGCGGCGCGGGGCCGGGCGGTGGCGAGGCGCGGGCGGCCCTGCGCGTCCTGGCCGGCGACGTCCGGGACGGCGACGACGACGGCACGCAGCGGGCCGGCCCCGGCGGCCTGGAGGGCGTCGATGACGGTGTGGACGGCGTCGGCGGGGCGCAGTTCGTCGCCGGTGCCCTGGACCGCGAGGACGGTGCCGTCGAGGGTGCAGCCGCGTACGTCGGTGTGGGTGGAGCCGAGGTCGACGGCGAGGACGCAGCCGGCCTGGGGGCCGAGGCGGTAGACGGCGGCGGAGCGGCCGGTGCCGCCGTTGGCGGTGCCGGAGCGGGCGGCCAGGCCGGCGGTCTCCAACTCGGCCATCGCGAGGGAGACGGTGGGCTTGGACAGGCCGCAGGCAGCCGCCAGCTGGGGGCGGGTGGCGCTGCCGGCCCCGGCCAGGACGGCGAAGACGGCTCTGGCGCTGTCGCTCGGCAGCTGCCCGGCGGCGGCTGCGGTGTCGCCGTTGGTCATACGGTCCCCCAAAAATCCCTGGTGATCGAACACTGCGCATCCAACATCGGCCGCTCGTTTTTCGGCAGCCCCTTGACTCACTGTACTTCGTTAGTTAATTTCCTAACGAAGTCCGACACACGCCTGTCACTCCCCACCGAGGCCCGTCCCGGGGTCTCCCGACACCGCTGCTCTGCCCTCACCCAGCCACGGTCTCGCCCGCCGTGCGCAGCAGCCCCACCCCCCAGCGCTGCGTCGCGAAAGGCGAAGGAACCACGTGCAGGACTCCACTGCCCTCGTCGTCGGTATCGACGTCGGCGGCACCAAGACGCATCTACGAGCGTGCCTCGGCGACGACGACATCGTCGTCGCCGACCACGTCCGTACCACCCGTGGCTGGCGGCCCCACAACGCCGCCGACGCCGCGGACTGGCTCACCGAACTGATCCACCACGCCCTGCCCGTGGGGTACCGTCCGGCCTCGGTCGCCGTCGGCGCCCACGCCTGCGAGACCCCACGGCAGAGCGCGCTCATCCGGCAGGCCCTCGTCGCCCGCCTCGGCGGGCATGTGCCCTGCCACGTCGTCAACGACTCCCGGCTCCTCGTCCCCGCCCTCGGCCTGGACAGGGGTGTCGGCCTCGTCGCCGGCACCGGCTCGATCGCCGTCGGCCAACTCCCCGACGGCACCGCCGTCCAGGTCGGCGGCTGGGGCGCCGTCCTGGGCGACGAGGGCAGCGCGGCGGGTCTCGTACGCGAGGCCGTACGCGCCGTCTACGCGGCCCACGACCGCGACGACCGGCCCGACGAACTCGCCCGGCTGCTGCTCGCTGCCTTCGGCGTGGCCGAAGTGCCCGCGCTCGGCGCCGCCCTGGAGGCCGCGCAGGAGCCGTCCGCCGACTGGGGGCGCCACAGCGCCGCCGTCTTCGAGGCGGCCGCGACCGGTTCGGATATCGCCCGCGAAGTCATCGCGGCCGGCGGCCGGGCCCTGGCCGGCCTGGTCATCCGGCTCGCCGAACGCGGCGCCGAGACCGACGACATCGTCGTCGCGGGCGGCGTCGTACTCAACCAGCCCGAGCTCTTCGGCGCCCTCACCCACGCCCTCGCCGCGGCACTTCCCGGCACCCGGGTGCACCCTCTGCGGGTGCCACCGGTCACCGGAGCCGTGCGGCTGGCCCGGGCCGTTGCCGCAGGCGCCCACGCCAAGGCCGACGAAGCCGACGCCGACGCCGACGCCACCGAACCTACCCCCGGAAAGGCGGCCACGGGATGAACCGGGACACCATGCGGATCGGCGCCATCCGGTCCACCGACCTCTTCGTCGGCACCGGCCAGGCGCCCCGGCAGGTCGTCCGCGTCACCCTGCACGGCGGCACCGGCCCGGTCCGGGTCCGCGTGGAGGGCTCGACCGTCAGCACGCCCGAACCCGAACTGATCGCCGCCCCGGGCCCCGGCGGGGAAGCCGTCGCCGAGGTCGGCGTCGTCATCTCCGCCCCGGCCGCCGAGGGTTCCGTGCACCGGGTCACCGCGATCGCGGAGGGCACCGAGGGTACCGACGGCGCCCACGGCAGCCGCCGCTGCACAGCCGGCGGGACGGTGACGGCCGAGGCCACCGGCTGGACGATGTGGATGGTGTCCCACTTCCACTACGACCCCGTGTGGTGGAACACCCAGGCCGGCTTCACCGCCGTGCGCCACGAACTCCCCGACCTGCCCTGGGTCGACCGGCTGCGCCCGCCCTTCGTACGCAGCGCCTTCGACCTCGTACGCGCCCACCTCGACGCGGCCCGGCACGACGAGGACTACCGCTTCGTCCTCGCCGAGATCGACTACCTCAAACCGCACTGGGACGCCTACCCCGACGACCGGGCCGACCTGCGCCGCTTCCTGCGCTCCGAGCGCATCGAACTGGTCGGCGGCAGCTACAACGAGCCCAACACCAATCTCACCCACCCCGAATCGACGATCCGCAACACGGTCTACGGCATCGGCTACCAGCGCGACGTCCTCGGCGGTGACCCGCGCTCCGGCTGGATGCTGGACGTCTTCGGCCACGACCCCGCTCACCCCGGCCTGATGGCCGACGCCGGCCTGGACTCCAGCGCCTGGGCGCGCGGCCCCTTCCACAACTCCGGCCCGAAGGGCCACACCGAAGACATCACCCGCATGCAGTTCCCCTCCGAGTTCGAGTGGATCGCCCCGAGCGGGCGCGGCGTGCTCACCCACTACATGGCCGCGCACTACACCGCCGGCTGGGCCATCCACCGTACGGAGTCGGTCGAGGCCGCCATGGACGCGGCCTACGGGCAGTACGCCGACCTGAAGAAGGTCGCCGCGACCCGCAATGTGATGCTGCCGGTCGGCCACGACCACAACGTGCCGTCGCGCTGGTGCACCGAGGTCCACCGCGAGTGGGCCAAGCGCTATGTCTGGCCACGCTTCACGATGGGCCTGCCGCGCGACTTCTTCGCCGCCGTGCGGCGCGAGGCCGAGGCGCGGCCCGTGTCGCCGGTCCTGCCGCAGACCCGCGACATGAACCCGGTCTTCACCGGCAAGGACGTCTCGTACATCGACACCAAGCAGGCGCAACGGGCCGCCGAGACCGCTGTCCTGGACGGCGAGCGCCTCGCCACGCTCGCCGCCACCTTCCTCGGCAAGCGCTTCCCCGCCGAGTCCCTCGACAAGGCCTGGCGGCAACTCGCCTACGGCGCCCACCACGACGCCGTCACCGGCACCGAGTCCGACCAGGTGTACATCGACCTGGTCGGCGGCTGGCGGGAGGCGTACGAACTGGGCGACCAGGTACGCGGCGCCGCGCTGGAGCAGCTTGCCGAGGGCACGGACACGCGCGGCGAGGGGCGAGCGGTGTTCGTCGCCAACACGCTGTCGTGGGAGCGGGACGGGATCGTGACCGTCCCCTCTGCGCAGGGCCTCGAGGTCCGCGACGAGACCGGGCGGCCCGTGCCCTGCCTCACGGAGGAGGACTCGATCAGCTTCATCGCCAAGGACGTGCCCTCCCTCGGCCACCGCGTCTTCCGGCTCGTCGAGGGCGAGGGCGACGGCGACAGCGAGAGCGCAGCGCGCGGCTGGACCGCCGTCCCCGGCGCGACCGGCATCGACAACGGCGTCTTCCGCATCGGGGCCGACCCCGCGCGCGGCGGCGCCCTCACCCGCATCACCGACCTGCGCACCGGCCGCGAACTGCTGCGCCCCGGCGGCCTCGGCGCCGAACTCGTCGTCCAGGACGAGCACTCCACCCACCCCGTGTGGGGCGAGGGCCCCTGGCACCTGCTCCCCAAGGGACCCGGCAGCGGGACCGGCACGCAGCGCGCCGCCTCCGTACGCGTCGAGCACTGCGCGGCCGGCCGCCGGATCACCAGCGAAGTGAGCCTCGGCGGACTGCGCTTCACACAGGAGGCGACCTTGTGGGAGGGCGCCGAGCGCATCGACTTCCGTACCCGCGCCGACGGCTCGATCGGCGAGGACCGGATGCTGCGCGTCCGCTTCGACCTCGACCTGCCGGGCGCGCTGCCGGTCTCCGAGGTCGGGTTCGCCGCGATCGGGCGGTCGTTCGGCTTCCCCGACTCCGACGCGGCCGAGCACCTGTGGACCCTCGACAACCCCGCCCACACCTGGGCCGGGCTGGGCACGACCGCGTGCCTCGCCCTGCACGGCGCCGACGGCCGCACGCAGCGGCACGCCATCGGCGTCGCCGAAGTGATCGCCCCCGAAGACCATGATGTACGCCCCCTCCTGGCCGCCCTTGTCGCGCAAGGCGTCACGGCCACCACAACCCGCCCCGAGGGCCTGCGCTACGGCTCCCTCGACGCGGACTCCAATCTCCCCGACATCAGGTTCGCACTGGGCACTGACAATGCCTTCGCGGAGGAGGTCCTGCGCTCCGCCGGGCCCGTCTATCGCAAGGCGCTGGCCACGCGCGGCGTCGTCTTCGTACCGGCCCGTCGGTCCCGCCGGGAGGCCTGGGTGCCCGGCGCGGATCTGCGCGGGCCGCGCGATCTGCCGGTGCTCATCGCCGCGCACGGCCTCGCGGTGGACGGACCCGTCATCGACGTGCCGGTGCCCGACGGCCTCGGCACCACGGCCGAGCCCGCCGTGGACTACTCGGCCGCGCTGATCAACCACGGCACCCCGAGCTTCGTCGCCACCTCCGACGGCACGCTCTGCCTCACCCTCATGCGCGCCTGCACCGACTGGCCGGCCGGCGTCTGGATCGACGGCGAGCGCCGCACCGCCCCCGACGGCAGCAGCTTCGCCTTCCAGCACTGGACGCACGACTTCCGCTACAGCCTCGTCGCCGGCCCCGGCGACTGGCGCGCCGGCGGCTTCGTACGGGCCGGCCAGGAGGCCAACCAACCGCTCCTGGCGACCGAGACCGCCGTCGGCGACGGCGAACTTCCCGCCCGGGCCTCGCTGCTGACCGTCGAGCCCGCCAACGTACTGCTCAGCGCGCTCAAGCCGCGCGGCAATCCGATGGCCTCCGGGCTCCCCGGCGATGTCGATCCGGTGGCGGACGGGCTGGCCGTCCGGCTGTACGAGTCGCAGGGGCGGGCGACCACGGCTCGCGTGCGGCTGTACGGCGGGCTGGCCGACGCCGAGGCGACGGATCTGCTGGAGCAGGCTTCCGATGTGCGGCCGTTGGCGGTGGAGGACGGTGACGTACGGGTCGGGCTGGGGGCGGCGGACGTGGCGACGTTGGCTGCGCGCCCGGTGTACTCCCCCGCCCCCGAGCCCCCCTCGGGGCCGCGGCCCCGGCCCCTGCTCGCGGCTGAACCGGTGTTCACCCGGTACTGGCTGCACAACACCGGCCCGGCGCCCGTGGGTTACCTGCCGGTGAGCGTGCACCTCACGCAGCTCGCCGAGCCGGGGCGGATCCGGGTCACCGTCGCCGCG
Organism: Streptomyces sp. NPDC059373; assembly: GCF_042751495.1. NCBI lineage: Bacteria > Bacillati > Actinomycetota > Actinomycetes > Kitasatosporales > Streptomycetaceae > Streptomyces > Streptomyces sp. NPDC059373. The sequence continues at coordinate 29,382 of NZ_JBHYXC010000024.1, forward strand.
TCCGCCGGGGCCGCGCGGGGCACGGTCGGGCTCGACGTGCCGGCCGGGCTGGTGAGCGAGCCGCAGGCAGCCCTGGACTACGACCTGGCGCCGGGCGAGCATGCCGAGTTCACAGTGAACGTGAGGCCGGACGAGGGCGCCGCCCCGGGCACGTACTACGTCGCGGCGCGCATCCGGGACGACCTCGGGCAGCTTCTGGAGGACGTGGTGCCCGTCACCGTGGGCACCGCGACCGCCGAGCCGCTACGCGCCGAACTGACGCCGCACAGCGTCCGCGTGACCAATGACGCCCGGTCGGAGATCCGGGGCGAGGTCCAACTGATCAGCCCGTACGGCACGTGGGGCGCTCCGGGGGACGACCTCGCGGTCACGCCGCGCACCCAGGGGTTCGCGGTCGCGCCCGGGGAGACGGCCGAACTCCCGTACGCAGCCACCGCGAAGGCACACGGCAGCGGCCAGTGGTGGGTGCTGGCCAAGGTCTCGGCGTTCGGCGCGGTGCACTACACGGCCGCGCTGCCGCTCACTGCAAATGGGCCGTGTCGTTCCACAGGGTGAGGGCCGGGTCGCCGTACTCCCAGCCCAGGATGGACAGTGACGCCGGGGCGAGGCTGAGCACCATGCCGCGCATCGGGTCGAGGCGCAGCCAGCGGGCGGCGAGGGTGCGCAGGAAGTGGCCGTGGGCGAAGACGACGCAGTCGGATTCGCCCCCCTTGGCCCAGGCGACGACCTCGTCTGCGCGGTTGGCGACCTGCCAGGAGGTCTCGCCGCCGATGACGCCGTCGCGCCAGATCACCCACCCGGGGCGCTCCTCGCGGATCTCCGGGGACGTACGGCCCTCGTACTCGCCGTAGTCCCACTCCCTGAGCGCGTCCCACTCCTCGGCCCGGTCCCCGAAGCCGGCCAGCTCGCAGGTCTCGCGGGCGCGGACCAGCGGGCTCGTGCGGACCCGGGCGCCGGGAAAGTCGTTCCACGGGGCCCGCTTCAGCCGCTTGCCGAGCAGCAGGGCGGCCTCGCGGCCCTCCTCGGTGAGCGGGATGTCCGTACGGCCGGTGTGCTGGCCGCTCTTGGACCACTCCGTCTGGCCGTGCCGGACCAGGATGAGGCGCGGGGGCATCAGGACTCCTCCTTGTGGACCGCTTCGATGTTGTTGCCGTCCGGGTCGCTGACGAACGCGCAGTATGCCCGGTACTCGGGCCAGTGGCGGGGCGCGTGGCGGCTGCTGCCGCCCGCCGCCACGGCCGCCGCGTGGAAGGCCTCCACCTGGCCCCTGTCGCCCGCCGCGAAGGCGATGTGCACGCCGCGGGTGGGCTCGGCGCCGGGCTGTTCCAAGGAGAGCGAGGGGGTGTCGCGGTCGGGGTGCCAGTATTCGGCGGCCACGTCGCTCTCGTATCCGATACGGATGCCGAGCGGCGCCAGCGCGGCCGAGTAGAAGCCTCTGCTGAGGGCGAGGTCCGACGCGAAGACGCCGATGTGATGGATGAAAGATTCGGGTGATCCCACACCGACAGCCTAGGCGGATGCCAGACTGACCGCCGTGTTCGCGCTGGCTGTGGCCCTCACCGTGCTCCTCGTCCTCGAATCGCTGCCGTCGGCGGTCGTCCAGCTGGCCCGTGCCCGGCCGGGGCTGACCCGGTTCGACGAACTCACCCGATTGGGCGTACTCCAGGGCCGCCACCTGTGGTTTCTGACACTGCTGGGCTCACTGCACCTGTTCGGCACGGTCGCCGTCATCGTCGGTCTCTGGGCGCCGCCGCTGGGGGTCGCGGGCGCGTCGGTCGAGGCGCTGGTCTTCGCCTGGGTGCTGGCCATGCAGCTGCGGTCGGGGGATCGGGGACGGGCACTCGGGGCTTACATGCTGTTTCTGACGATGGCGCTGTCCGTGCTGGTCGTGGACATACTGCGTTGACAAATGCCCGATTTTGCCTAATTTTTCTGCTTAATAACAGTTATTTGCATATACTCTGATTTGTATTGATGTGGGTCTGGCCCTTCTTCCGGGGAGAGAGGTCGCTGACGCCACCCCGGTGCAACGCCGTGGAGCCGCAGACGATCAGCATCTGGCTTCCGCTGCTCGGAACTTGACGATCGGCCAACCCTGCGTATCAGGCGTGCAACCACAGACAACCGCCATGGAAGGACAACCCATGCGCAACCGACTGATGCGAGCCGCCGCGATAGGCGCGGCGTCCACGATGCTGGCCGGCGGTGCCGCGTTCGCCACCGCAGGCGCGGCATCCGCGGCTCCCGCACCCCGGCCCCCTGGACCGGTGCACAACAATTCCGGGCACAACCAGAACCACGATCAGAACCACAACCGCCACTGTCACAAGACGCATGGCCACTGGCAGTGGGTCTGGCACCACGGCTCCAAGGGCCACCACAACCACTCGAACCACGGGTTCTGGGTCAAGGTCTGGGTCCCCGGACACTGGGTCTGCAACCACCGGTAACGCCTGCCGCTCCTACGCCCTCGCCGAGGCCACCTCGGCGGGGGCGTCGACGTGCGGCCGCTGCGGGCGGCTGGGCGGGGCCGGGGTGCGGCTCCAGCGCTTGGCGATGACGGCGCACACCATGAGCTGGAGTTGATGGAAGAGCATGAGAGGCAGGACGGCCAGCGCGGCCTGCGGACCGCCGAAGAGGACGGTGGCCATGGGGAGGCCGGAGGCGAGGCTCTTCTTGGAGCCGCAGAAGACGATCGTGATGCGGTCGGCGCGGGAGAAGCCGAGGCGTCGGGCGCCGTACGAGGTGATGGAGAGCATCGTGGCGAGCAGCAGGCCCTCGATGGCGAGGAGCACGACGAGGCGCAGCGGAGTGACCTGGTGCCAGATGCCCTGGACCATGCCCTCGCTGAAGGCGGCGTAGACCACGAGGAGGATCGAGCCGCGGTCGACGTAGCCGAGGATCTTCTTGTGGCGGGCGATGAATCGGGCGACCAGCGGGCGCAGCACCTGTCCGGCGAGGAAGGGCACCAGCAGCTGGAGCACGATGCCGAGCACCGAACCCGCCGAGAAGCCGACGCCGTTGCTGCCGCCCAGGAGCAGCGCGGCGAACAGCGGCGTCACCAGGAGCCCGATGAGGCTCGAGAAGGAGCCCGCGCAGATGGCGGCCGCCACATTGCCCCGGGCGATCGAGGTGAAGGCGATCGAGGACTGGATGGTGGAGGGCAGCAGGCACAGAAAGAGCAGGCCGGTGTAGAGCTGCGGGGTCAGGACGTACGGAACGAGGCCGCGGGCGGCGAGGCCGAGCAGCGGGAAGAGGACGAAGGTGCAGGCCAGCACGGTGAGGTGGAGCCGCCAGTGCTTGAGGCCGTCCATTGCCTCGCGGGTGGAGAGCCGGGCGCCGTAGAGGAAGAAGAGGAGGGCGACCGCGCCGGTCGAGGCGCCGCCGGCAGCGGTGGCGGCCGGGCCCCGCGCGGGCAGCAGGGCCGCGAGGAGCACGGTGCCGAGGAGCGCCGCGATGTACGGGTCCAGGGGGAGCCGGGACGGGAAACGCAGGCGGGGCATGTTCTTCCTCTACGTACTGGGGTGCTGTGCTTGTCGCGCTGTGCGTGCTCGGGGAGCTCGTGCCCGAACGGGCCCTCTCCAGGATCCTCCTTGGCACGGCAATCGTAAATCCCTGTGACCGTGCTGACTGTCATCACGTATCGCGATAGGCGCGGATAGACTGCTCTCGTGTTCGATCCGGTGCAGTTGAGGACCTTCCTGGCGGTCGCCCAGACCCTGAGCTTCACGCAGGCCGCGGGGCGGCTCGGCCTGCGGCAGTCGACGGTGAGCCAGCACGTGCGGAAGCTGGAGGAGGCGGCCGGGCGGCAGCTCTTCGCCCGCGACACGCACAGCGTGGAGCTGACGGAGGACGGCGAGGCGATGCTCGGGTTCGCCCGGACCATCCTGGCGGCGAACGAGCGGGCGGCGGGGTGGTTCGCGGGCACGCGGTTGCGGGGAAGGCTGCGCTTCGGAACATCGGAGGACTTCGTCCTCACCCGGCTGCCGGAAATCCTTGAGGCCTTCCGGCGGGAGCACCCCGAAGTCGACCTGGAGCTGACCGTCGAGCTGTCGGCGACGCTGCATCAGCGGATGGCCGCCGGGCGGCTGGATCTGATACTCGGCAAGCGTGGCGGTGGCGAGGCCACCCACGGACAGCTGGTGTGGCGGGACAAGCTGGTGTGGATCGGCAGCGAGGGACTGCGGATCGACCCCGAGCGTCCGGTGCCGCTGATCGTCTATCCGCCGCCGGCGATCACGCGCGCCCGGGCGCTGGAGGCGCTGGAACGGGAAGGGCGCGCCTGGCGCCTGGCGTGCACGAGCGGTTCGCTCAGCGGGCTGATCGCTGCAGCGCGGGCCGGACTGGGCGTGATGGCACACGCCCAGGGCCTCATCCCGCCCGGGCTGGCGCGGGTGGCGGCCGCTCGCGCGGGGCTGCCGGAGCTGGGCGGCGTCGACTTCGTCCTGCTGCACGGGCGGCGGCGTCCTGCCGCGCAGGACGCCGCCCAGGCGCTGGCAGCCGCGATCCTGGCGGGCGGCGACCGGCTGCACCGCCCGCTGTAAGGGGCGGCCACAAGGGCCACCGCCCCTTACAGCGATCCGTCACCCGCCGGACGGCCCGGTTTCGTCGTCGTCATAGACCAGGGTCGTGGGTACCGACTCCGAACCCGTGCCGAACGGCGACCACACCCGCAGCCCGGTGAGTTCGCTGCTGTTGCGGTCCCAGGTGTCGAAGAACTCCGTACGTTGTCGCAGGGCGGCGGCCAGCAGCCGCAGCCCTTCCTTCCTTGCGCGCGCACCCTGCTCGAGACACCTGCGCCGCAGTACGGGCACACGGCGGAGGTCGAGGAGGCCCCACAGGAGGAGGGCGCAGCCGGCGAGGCCGACGGATATGGCAGGGGTGCCGCGCAGCAGGAGAGCGGCAAGGGTGGTGGTGAGGGCGCCGCCGAGACCGGCGGCGAGGAGGCGGAGCGGGCTGTGGGTGATGGCCTGGACGCTGAGGAGGGTGCGCTCCTCGATGTGCGTGGCGAGGCCGTCGGCGAGGAAGGGCTCGTCGACCTGGATCGCGGGATCGGTGGGGACGTCGGCGGTCCAGCCGTCGAGGGAGAGCAGGATGTGCGGGGGCCGCTGGGCGGCCGCGGCGATGACGAAGTCACCGGCGGCGTGCTGGACGCTCTTCCAGACACAGATGAGGGCCAGCCGCCGGGCGGCGGCGCCGAGTTCGACACGGGCGGCCTCGAAGACGGCGTGGTCGAGGACGTCGGAGAAGCAGAGGCCGGGCGGCGGGACGTCCAGGGCCGGCGGCACCACGGAGGCCGGGGGCTCGCCTCGGCTCTCGACGACGCGGCGCTGCCATTCCATCTCGCGGTGGAGCTCGTCCTCGTCGGGTTCGAGGCGGTCGATGAGGCTGTCCAGGGCGAGGCCCGCATAGCCTCGGCCGGCGGCGAACTCCTCGGGGGTGTCGGGGAATTCACGGCTGAGGTGCGCGAGCAGGCCGCCGGGGACGGTGGCGAGCTCCCAGCCGTACGCCAGCGGTTCCCACTGGTCGGCGGCGAGCTGGCGCAGCGCGGGGAAGCGGTCGGCGGAGACCGGGGTGCGCAGGTCCCACAGGCGCCCCTCCCAGCGCAGGGAACGGGGGCGGCTGGCGCTGATGTGCCGGGCCTGTTGCGGGCCCTCGTCGGGGGCCGCCGGGTCGTTGTCCCAGCGGAGCATCGCCTGGAGGGCGAAGGTGTGGGCCTCGGCGCCGAGTTCGCCGGCGGCGATGGCGCTGAGCACCGGCAGGAACTCCGGGCCGAGCCGCCTGGGGTCGAGGGTCTCCAGATAGCGGCCGGCCCAGCGGGCGGCGTCGTCCTCGCCGAGCCGGGCGCAGGTGAGGGCGGTGAAGAGCTTGGCCTTGGCGGGATCGAGGGCGTAGGCCAGGCCGCGGGCGTGCTCGCACAGGTCCGCGTCGCCGAGGTAGCGGGCGGCCAATGACATCGTTGCCGGAGCCAGCCAGTGGCTGCTGCCCCGCAGTGTCGCGCCCTGTACGCACTCCCGGACGATCACGGTCTCGACGACGTCCCGTCGTATCGCGTCGGCGGTGAGTGTGTGGACAAGTCCCCGGGCGAGGGAGCGGATCCGCTTCCGTTCGTCGAAGCGGGCCAGCCAGTCGGAGGTGAGCCGGGCCAGCTCGGCCTGGGCGCCGGTGGCGAGGCGGTCACGTTCGTACTGCTGGAGGAAGGCCGCGAACTCCTCGCGGCTGCGGGCGACTTCCTCGCCCAGTCCGGACGCCGTCCGGGTCACGTCCGCCAGGCGGCCGGACAGATCGCTCATCGTGCTGTGCAGGCCACCGACCCAGGCGCCGATGCCGGCCACCTTGACGTTCAGGCCGTCGAGTTCGCTTCCCTGGCGGACCTGCGCGGCCGTGAGCCGCGCGAGCCGTTCGCTCAGTTCGCTGGTGCCGGTGGTTCTGTGGGGGGCCTGTTCCCCTGTCATTTCCGTCGTACCCACCCCCTGGGCGGTCGCATTGTGGTGCGTACGATGGAGCAGGTAGGCGTCCCTGCGCAAGAGGACCTGCCCTATATCCGTTCTTCGTACGTCATCTGCTTGAACTTCCGTACGACAGGCGCTGTCCCAACGTGTCGCACACCCTCCAGTGCTCCGATCTTTGCGCTTCTTTGCGCTGAGATATGCGGAGCGGCCCACGTGGTCGCGGCAGAGGACTGTGGCGATCGGATCGGACGTGCCGGTGGTCGCGGCGACGAAGGCGGTCTCGGGGTGGCCGGCGAGCGCCTCGCCGACGGTGGCGAGCGCGGATGGCGCGACTGTGAGCCAGACTACGGCCTGGGCGTGGTAGCCGAGCAGCTCGGCGTCGAATTGCATGTCGAAATAAGAGGCCGCCCCACCTATTCGCGCGGCCTCTAAAGGACTCCGGAGCGGACGAGCTGCTCTCCGGGCGCCGCTCTTCGCCTCCGGGCTCGATACGGCAGCCATGGTCGCCGGAGCGGTGGGACTGACGGCCGGCGTCGTCGTCATCCTTCCCGTACGGACAAAGGCACCGGAAGTCGCCCATGACCAGCCGGAACAGGCGGCGGGAGCCGCTCTCCTCGCTGTAGAGCGTCAGTGACTGACGCGAGCAGATTTGATGGAGATCTACGCGCGTCGGGCCCCACAACACGGGTCCGGCGCGCGCCGCGTTCCCCTCGGCAACTGGGCTTTCGGCCCCGACCAGCACTGATGTACTAATCCCCGCTGCTCACAGGGCCGCACTCACCCCCCTCCCTCCTTCCCTGAGGATCAGGTACGTTACGGGCGCCCCAAGCGGTCGAGGAGCGACTCTTGCGTGAGTTCACCATCCCCCCACTGGTGACGGCACCCCAGGTAGGCGGTTTGGCCGACTCAGTGTTCGCCACCGCCGCCGAGGAGCCGGACCGCGTGGTGCTCGGCCGCAGAGCCGAGGCCGAGGGTCCCGACGCGCCGTGGCAGGACGTCACCGCCGCCGCTTTCCGCGACGAGGTGATGGCCGTCGCCAAGGGCCTGATCGCTCAGGGGATACGTTTCGGCGACCGTGTCGGGCTGATGTCCCGCACCCGCTACGAGTGGACGGTCCTGGACTTCGCGCTGTGGGCGATCGGCGCCCAGCCGGTGCCCATCTACCCCACCTCGTCGTCCGACCAGGTCCGCTGGATGCTCCACGACTCGGGCGCGGTGGCCTGCATCGTCGAGCACGAGGACCACGCCATGACCATCGGCGCCGTCGTCGACGAGCTGCCCCAGCTCACCCGGCTGTGGCAGCTGGACTCCGGCGCCGTGACCGAGATCGCCGAGTCCGGCACGCACATCGACGACGACGTCGTCCACCGGCACCGGATGGCGGTCACCCCGGACGCGATCGCCACCGTCATCTACACCTCGGGCACGACGGGCCGCCCCAAGGGCTGCGTGATCACGCACTCCAACTTCATGGCCGAGGCCGACAACATCATCGACAAGTACGAGCCGGTCTTCCACAGCAAGCCCGGCGACGAGGCCTCCACCCTGCTCTTCCTCCCCCTCGCCCACGTCTTCGGGCGGATGGTCGAGGTCGCCGCCATCCGCGCCCGGGTCCGGCTCGGCCACCAGCCGAACCTGGCCGCCGCCCAGCTGCTGCCGGCCATGGGCTCGTTCAAGCCGACCTTCGTGCTCGCCGTCCCGTACGTCTTCGAGAAGGTCTACCAGGGCGCCCGCCGCAAGGCCGAGGCCGGCGGCAAGCTGTCGGTCTTCGAGAAGGCCGTCGACGTCGCCGAGCGGCACGCCGAGGCCATGGAGGCCAAGGCCTTCGGCACCGGACCGGGACCGGGCGCCGGCCTGCGCGTACAGCACCAGCTCTACGAGAAGCTGGTCTACGGCAAGGTGCGCGCCGCCCTCGGCGGCAAGGTGCGGCACGCCTTCTCCGGCGGCTCCGCGATGGACCGGCAGCTCGGCCTGTTCTTCGACGGCGCCGGCGTCCGGATCTTCGAGGGCTACGGCCTCACCGAGTCCACCGCCGCCGCCACCGCCAACCCGCCCGAGCAGACCCGCTTCGGCACGGTCGGCCGGCCCATCCCGGGCACCACCGTCCACATAGCCGACGACGGCGAGATCTGGCTGCGCGGCGGCCAGATCTTCGCCGAGTACCTCAACAACCCCAAGGCCACCCACCAGGTCCTCCACGAAGGCTGGCTGGCCACCGGCGACCTCGGCGCCCTCGACGACGACGGCTACCTCACGATCACCGGCCGCAAGAAGGAAATCCTGGTCACCAGCGGCGGCAAGAGCGTCTCCCCGGTGCCGCTGGAGGAGCGGGTGCGGTCCCACCCGCTGGTCGCCCAGTGCGTGGTCGTCGGCAACGACCGGCCCTTCGTCGCCGCCCTGATCACCCTCGATCCGGAGGGCGTCTCGCACTGGCTGGCCATGCACGGCAAGTCGGCGCGCACGATGGCCGAACTGGTCCGCGACCCGGACATGGAGAGCGAGATCCGCCGGGCCGTGGTGGCCGCGAACACCCTGGTGTCGCAGGCCGAGTCGATCCGTACCTTCCGCATCCTGGCGGGCCAGTTCTCCGAGGAGCAGGGGCTGCTCACGCCCTCGCTGAAGCTGAAGCGCAAGGCGATCGAGAAGGCGTACGCGACGGAGGTCGACGCGCTGTACCGGGCATGACCGGGAATGCGATCAAGGGGCAGATCGTTGAGGCTGGGAGAACGTGTACGACCAGTCCGACAACGTAAGGAACACCTGCTCGTGAGCAAGGTCCCCTTCATCACGCTCAACAACGGCGTCCAGATGCCGCAGCTCGGATTCGGCGTCTGGCAGGTCCCGGACGACGAGGCGCGGGCCGCGGTCAGGACCGCCCTCGAGGCCGGCTACCGCAGCATCGACACCGCCGCGATCTACGAGAACGAGAAGGGCACCGGCCAGGCGATCGCCGACGCCGGGCTGCCCCGCGACGAGCTGTTCGTCACCACGAAGCTCTGGAACGCCGAGCACGGCTACGACTCCACCCTGCGCGCCTTCGACGCCTCGCTGGACAAGCTCGGCCTGGACCACGTGGACCTCTACCTGATCCACTGGCCGGTGCCCTCGCGCGGCCTGTACCTCGACACCTGGCGGGCCTTCGAGAAGCTGTACGCCGACGGCCGCACCAAGGCCATCGGGGTCTCCAACTTCCCCGTCGCGCAGCTCCAGGAGGTCCTGGACGAGGGCTCGGTCGTCCCGGCCGTCAACCAGATCGAGCTGCACCCCAACCTCCCCCAGGCGGAGCTGCGCGCCTTCCACGCCGCCCACGGCATCGCCACCGAGGCCTGGTCCCCGCTCGGCAGCGGTCGCGGCCTCCTGGAGGACCCGGCGCTGGCCGCCCTCGCCACCAAGCACGGCAAGACCCCGGCCCAGGTCGTGCTGCGCTGGCACCTCCAGATCGGCAACGTCGTCATCCCGAAGTCCGTCACCCCCTCCCGGATCCGGGAGAACCTCGACGTCTTCGACTTCGAGCTCGACGCCGACGACCTGGCCGCCATCGACGCCCTCGACAACGGCACCCGCCTCGGCCCGGACCCGGCCACCTTCGACTACGTCGGCTGACCTCGCCCGGCCCCCGGTCCTGACGCCGCCGCCCGCGCTGACATGCGCGGGTGCCGGCGTTTCCCGTCGCACTGGTGGCCGACTGCCGCATTGGCTACTCTCGCCTATCCGGTCACTGGTTCACGTCCCGACGACAGGCGGACATGCTCGATTACGACGCCGAAGCCACCGCGTACGACGCCACCCGCGGCGGCGTACCGCGAGCCGACGCGGCGGCGGAAGCCGTGCTGAGCCTGGTGCCCGGCTACGCCCGCACGCTGCTGGACGTGGGGTGCGGCACCGGCCTGGTCACCGAGCGGTACGCGCGCCGCAGCAGCCTGACGGTGTTCGGCGTGGACCCGGCACCCGGCATGGCCCGGATGGCGGCCCGGCGCGTCGGGGCCACGGTGGCTCTCGGCGACTGCCGTCAACTCCCGTACGCCACCCGCACGTTGGACGCCGTGGTGACGGTGTGGCTGCTGCACCTGGTGCCCTTCTCGGCCGCCGTGATCGCCGAGGCCGCCCGCGTCCTGCGCCCCGGCGGGGTCTTCGTCACCACGGTCGACAAGGACGCCGCCCACCACGCCCACAGCGACATCGAGGCGCTGCTCGCCCCGTACCGTGCGCCCCGCGAGCCCTACGACGCCGCCACGACGGTCGCCGAGACCGCCGCGCGGCACGGCCTCACCCCCGCCGGCGAGACCCACTTCACCGGCCACGGGCAGGGCCGCAGCCCGCGCGACGCGGCGGCCGATGCCGAACGCGGCTACTACGCCTCACTCCTCGGCCCGCACGACCCCGCGCCGCTGGCCCGGCGCCTCAACGCCCTCCCGGAGCCGGACGAGCCGCGCCCCGATCCCGTCTACCGGCTGCTGGCCTTCCGCAAGCGGTAGTCCTCGGCCCGCCGTTCGAAGAACTCGTGCAGGTCGCGGGCGGCGCGGGGGGCCGATCCCGAGCGGCTGCGCTGGATGACCATGAGGACAGCGGTGTCGTCGTCGCGCAGCGGCCGGCAGGTGATGGCGCCGCTGCGCTCCAGGGGGTCGCCGATGACGCTGAAGTCGGGCAGCACGGTCGCGCCGAGCCCTTCCGCGACCATCAGCTTGCCCATCTCGGCACCGTCGGTGGAGTACGAGAAGGACGGGGTCCGGCCGGCCAGCAGCCGGTGAACGTAGCGGTGCATGACGTAGCCGGAGCGCATCACGATCAGCGGCTCGGCGAGCAGGTCGGCCACGCCGACGGTCGCCAGAGCGGCGAGCGGGCTGTCGGGACGTACGCAGACCACGGGCCGGCCCCGCAGCAGCTCGGTGGTCTGGAAGTCCGGCGGGATGTCGTCGCCCTGGAGGTAGTTGACCAGGCCGAGGTCGAGGCTGCCTTCGAGGAGCGCCCGGTGGATCTCGGTCTGCTGCGCGGCGATCACCTCGACCTGCGTGACCGGATGCGTCTCGCGGAACTCGCGGATCGTCGGCACGAGCAGCGGCACGGTGGCGGCGTTGACCGTCCCGAGCCGCACCATGCGGCTGGTGTGGTGCTGGTCGTCGGCCGCCCGCCGCAGCCGGTCGACCGCCTCCAGCACGCTGATGATGTGCGGCAGCAGCTCACGGCCCTGGTCGCTGATCTTCGCGCCCGAGCGCTTGCGGTCCAGGAGGTCCACGCCGAGCTCGCGCTCCAGGTTGCGTACGGTCTCGCTCAGCGCGGGCTGGGAGAGGTGCAGCTCCTCGGCGGCCCGGCGCAGTGAGCCCAGGCGGGTGACCGCCTCGATGTACTCCAGCTGCTCGATCCGCACGGGCCCGGCTCCCGCCTCCTGCGCGCAGTGATAGGGAAACCCTACCAACCCCTCGTCAACGCCGACTCGACCCCCGGCGCCGCCCGCCGGTAGCCTCGCTGCATGGTGAACGAACTTCGGAGCCTCACGAGGCGGCGGCACGTGGACTACGTGCGCATCCTCACCCACGCCTGTCCGCGCTGAAGCGCGCAGCGCGTCCCTCCGTACGTTCCTCGTTCCCTCCGGCCGGCTTCCCAGAGAGCCCTTCGCCATCATGACTTCTGATCTCACGCGGCGCCGTCACATCGACCTCGCGCGCGTCTTCAGCGCTTCCTGTCGCCGCGCTGCCTGAACCACTCCCCCGGCCGCTTCCGGCCCTCCTTCGTCATGCCCGCATTTCCTGCACCGGGAGTCCCTATGTCCGATCCCGCACGCTTCGCGTACTGGGTGCCCAACGTCAGCGGTGGCCTGGTCACCAGCAAGATCGAGCAGCGCACCGACTGGGGTTACGACTACAACCGCGAGCTCGCCGTCCTCGCGGAGAACAACGGCTTCGACTACGCGCTCAGCCAGGTCCGCTACATGGCCAGCTACGGAGCCGAGTACCAGCACGAGTCCACCAGCTTCAGCCTCGCCCTCCTCCTCGCCACCCAGCGCCTGAAGGTCATCGCCGCCGTCCACCCCGGCCTGTGGCATCCGGGCGTCCTGGCCAAGCTCGGCGCGACCGCCGACCACCTCTCGAACGGCCGCTTCGCGGTGAACGTCGTCAGCGGCTGGTTCAAGGGCGAGTTCACGGCGCTGGGCGAGCCGTGGCTGGAGCACGACGAGCGCTACCGCCGCTCCGAGGAGTTCATCCGGGCGCTGCGCGCCATCTGGACCGAGGACAACGTCGAACTGCCCGGCGACTTCTACCGGATCCGCGACTTCTCCCTCAAGCCCAAGCCGGTCGAGGTCCCGGGCCGCCCGCACCCGGAGATCTTCCAGGGCGGCAACTCCACCGCCGCCCGCGCCATGGCGGGCCGGGTCTCCGACTGGTACTTCTCCAACGGCAAGGACTTCGACGGCGTCACCGAGCAGATCAACGACGTCCGCGCCTCCGCCGCCTCCGTGGGCCGTACGGCACCGAAATTCGGTCTCAACGGCTTCCTCATCGCCCGCGACACCGAGGCCGAGGCCCGCGACACCCTCCGCGAGATCATCGCCAAGGCCGACACCGAGGCCGTCCACGGTTTCGGCGCCGCCGTCAAGCAGGCCGGCCAGTCCGCGGCCGACGGCAAGGGCATGTGGCAGGACTCCTCCTTCGAGGACCTCGTCCAGTACAACGACGGCTTCCGTACGGGCCTGATCGGCACCCCCGAGCAGATCGCCGAGCGGATCGTCGCCTACAAGCGGCTCGGTGTCGACCTCTTCCTGCTGGGCTTCCTCCACTACCTGGAGGAGGTCGAGTACTTCGGCAGGAAGGTGCTGCCGCTGGTCCGCGAGCTGGAGGCGGCCGAGGCCGGCGAGGCCGTTCTCATCTGACGAACCATCAATCATCCGACCCCCATCGATCTTTGAGAGGTTCATCATGAGCACCGTCACCCCCGTCACCGACTGGAAGAACGCCCCCGCCTCCAAGGACCCGCAGGGCTGGTTCGTGCTCGACCGGCAGATCACACCGGGCGATGACGGCGGTGTCACGGTGGCCCCCGACGCGTCCGCCGCCCTGCATCAGGTCGTCGACCAGTTCTCGGACGCGCTGATACGCACCTCACCCGTACTGGAGCAGGCCTCGTGACCGCCGCACATGTGATCGCCGACGACACGGAGGCGCTCGCCGTCGCCGCCTCCCTCGCCACCGAATTCCGCGCCGGCGCCGCCGAACGGGACGCCCTGCGCCGGCTGCCCCGCGCGGAGCTCGACCGGCTCTCCGCCTCCGGGCTTCTGGCGATCACCGTCCCCGCCGAGCACGGCGGCGCCGACGTCTCGGCCCAGACCCTCGCCGAGGTCTTCCGGCTGCTCGCGACAGGTGACGCCAGCCTCTCCCAGATCCCGCAGAGCCACTTCGCGTACGTCAACGTCCTGCGCCGCCAGGGCACCGAGGACCAGCGGAAGTTCTTCTTCGCCGAGCTCCTGGCGGGCAAGCGCTTCGGCAACGCCCAGTCCGAGGCCGGCACCAAGCACGTCCAGGACATCCGCACCCGCCTGGAGCCACAGCCCGACGGCTCGTACGTCCTCACCGGCGTCAAGCACTACTCCACCGGCGCGCTGTTCGCCGACTGGATCCCGGTGCTGGCCCGCGCGGAGGACGACCTGCTGCACGTCGCATACGTACCGAGCGAGGCCCCCGGCCTCACGGTCGTCGACGACTGGGACGGCATGGGCCAGCGCACCACCGCCAGCGGCACCGTCCGCCTCGACTCCGTCCCGGTCCCGGCCGACCGCGTCGTCCCGCACCACCTCACCTTCACCGGGCCCCAACTGCACGGCGCCGTAGCCCAGTTGCTGCACGCCGCCATCGACGCAGGGCTGGCGGGCGCGGCGCTGGAGGCAGCGGCGGAGTTCGTACGCACCAAGAGCCGGCCCTGGTTCGAATCCGGCCTCGACACCGCCGCCGAGGACCCCCTCCTCATCCAGCGCTTCGGCGAACTCGCCCTCCAGGTCCGAGCCTCCGACGCGCTGCTGGTGGCCGCCGCCCGCGCCGTCGACGCCGCCCGCGCCGACCTCACGGACACCTCCGCCGCCGAGGCCTCCCTCGCCGTCGCCTCCGCCAAGGCCTTCGCCGCGACGGCCGCGGTCGAGGTCTCCTCCGCCCTCTTCGAGGTCGCCGGCACCCGCGCCGCCCTCGACGGCCTCAACCTCCACCGCTTCTGGCGCGACGCCCGCACCCACACCCTCCACGACCCCGTCCGCTGGAAGGTCCAACACCTCGGCCGCCACATCCTCAACGGCACCCTGCCGCCCCGCCATGGTCTGCTGTAGCCGGCGGCGCGGGTTGCTCTCCCCCACCGCTGACCTGAACGGAGTTCACCCATGACCCTGACCTTCCACTGGTTTCTGCCCACCAACGGCGACAGCCGCCACGTCGTCGGCGGCGGCCACGGCACCCCCGTCACCGCAGCCGGCGGCGACCGCCCACCCACCGTCGGCTACCTCTCCCAGATCGCCCGGGCGGCCGAAGACCTCGGCTTCGCCGGCGCGCTGACCCCCACCGGGGCCTGGTGCGAGGACGCCTGGCTGACCACCGCCATGGTCAGCCAGCGCACGGAGCGGCTGAAGTTCCTCGTCGCCTTCCGCCCCGGCTTCGTGTCGCCGACCCTCGCCGCGCAGATGGCCTCCACCTTCCAGCGGCAGACCGGCGGACGGCTGCTCCTGAATGTCGTGACCGGCGGCGAGAGCCACGAGCAGCGCGCGTACGGCGACTTCCTGGACAAGGACGCCCGCTATGCCCGTACGGGCGAATTCCTGGAGGTCGTACGCGGCCTGTGGGAGGGCAAGACCGTCGACCTGGCCGGCGAGCACCTCCAGGTCGAGGACGCGCGGCTCGCCCGGCTCCCGGATCCGGTGCCCGAGGTGTACTTCGGCGGATCCTCGCCCGCCGCGGGTGCCGTCGCGGCCCGGCACGCGGACGTCTACCTGACCTGGGGCGAGCCGCCCGCCGCCGTCGCCGAGAAGATCGCCTGGATCCGCCGCCTGGCCGCCGAACAGGGCCGCACCCTGCGCTTCGGGATCCGGCTGCACGTCATCACCCGCGACACCTCCGAGCAGGCCTGGGCCGAGGCCGGGCGGCTGCTCGCCGGGTTCGACCCGGAGACCGTACGCTCCGTCCAGGCGGGCCTGGCCCGCAGCGAGTCCGAGGGGCAGCAGCGCATGCTCGCCCTGCACGGCGGGGGCGGGCGCGACGGGCTGGAGATCCACCCCAACCTGTGGGCCGGCATCGGCCTGGTCCGGGGTGGGGCCGGCACCGCGCTGGTCGGCAGCCATGCGGAGGTCGCCGATCGGATCGCCGAATACCACCGCCTCGGCATCGACGAGTTCATCTTCTCCGGCTACCCGCACCTGGAAGAGGCCTACTGGTTCGGCGAGGGCGTCCTGCCGCTGCTGCAGACCCAGGGCCTGTGGACCCATCCCTTCGCCCCCGGCGCGGCAGCCCAGCCCGCCCAGATCCCTTTCACAACGGCGGCTCGTTGAGCAGTTCGCCCAGCCACCGGGCGACTTGCTCCTGGTGAACCTCCGTACCGGGGAAGACCCGCCCCCAGGCCAGCGCCCGCCCGACCGGCCCGATCCGGCAGGCGAGGCCGGCCAGCCGGCGCAGTGCGGGCAGGTCGTGGCCGTCGTCGGTCCAGGGTTCGAGGTAGGCGTCGCGCAGCCGGGCGAGGACGGCCGGGGCGTCCGCGCCGAAGCGCCGGCGCGCGACGCGGGCGGTGACCAGCAGACTGGAGAAGGGGTACGCGAGCGAGGAGTCACCCCAGTCGAAGAAGACGAAGCGGCGGCCGTCGCCACGGAAGACCTGGGCCTCGTGCAGGTCGGAGTGGTCGAGGGTGGCGGGGATGCCGGAGCCGGCCAGTTCCGCGCACCAGTCGGCCAGTTGGGGCCGCATCCGCCGTACGGCCTCCGGCGCGTCCGTCAGCGCCACCAGTTCGTCGAACCGCTCGGCCAGACCCTCCGGCCGCAGATCCGGCACCCCGAGCCCGGCCAGTTCCCCCACCCGGGGCCCAACGGCCCGCTGCAGCACCGCGTACTGCCGCAGCGGGGCCTCCCAGTAGTGCGGGTCGGCCTCCTCGTCCGCCACGGCGTGGGCCAGCAGCGGCCCGCCGTCCGGCAGCAACGACCAGGCCCGCGCCGTGTCGACGGCCAGCGGCGTGAGGACCTGCCCCGGCACCCACTCCGCCAGCGCCCGCGTAAGCCCCGCCTCGAAGGCGGAACCCGGCGGATTGGCCTTGAACCACACCGCCGAAGTCCCGTCCCCCACCGGAATCCTGATCACCACCGACCAGGGCCGCAACCGCACCCCCCACCCGGCCCGCTCCCCCGCCCGCAGGCCGGCGCCCGCCAGCGCCTCCTCCGCCCACGCCAGTGCGTCGCGCCGCCACCGCACATCCCACCACGGGGTGGCCCGGACGTCGTAGCCCCCGGCGTCGATGGTCATCAGCTCGCTGTCCACGACGGCATCCCACCACCGCGCCCCCGCCACCCGCATCCGTTTTTGCCCCGGCGCTCAGCCCGGGACCCGGTCCAGGAAGCCGCTGACCGTACGGATCCGGCCGTCCTCGGCCAGCGTCACCACATCGAAGCCCGCGACCGGCGCCGAGCCGTCGGCCACCGACACCAGCTCCCACCCGAAGCGCGCCACGCCATGGTGCCCGTCCACCGCCCCCGCCAACCTGAACTCGAACCCCGGGAACTGCTCCTGAGCCCCCGCGATCACCCCCGCGATCCCCTCATGCCCGGCCACCTCCGCCAACGGGTCCGTGTAGCTGCCGTCCTCCGTCCACGCGGCCGCCACCGCCTTGGCCCGCTCGTCGGGGTCGCCGCTGTTCCACGCCTCGATGTAGCGGGCGGCTGCGTTCTCGTACTGCGTCTGCGTCATGTTCGCTCCTCCGTCGGTTCGGACGAGACCCACGATGCCCCGGGGCGGCGAGAGCGTCGATTACCGCTGAGGTAATGGCGGCAAGCCTCTTGGCTTGCGATTCAGGCGGCAGCGGGATCATCGGTCAGCACCGAATCAGCACAGTGCTCCGCGGTCAGCACTGCGGGGCCACCTGGCGCCGCCTCCATCACCTGGCGGCACTCCTCGAGACCGGCGACCCTGACCGCGTCTACGACGAGGTGCAGCACCTGCTCCGGCAGGTCCGCGCCGAGCGGACGACGGCCGCCGCCCCCGCCACGGCGGCCTGAGCTTCCATTCAGCACGGCCAGGAGGCGACCCATCCCAGGGCGCCGAGCAGGTGGGCCCGGAAGACCGGGTCGTCGTAGGCCTCGGTCGCATGGCCGAGCGCGGTGTAGAAGCTGCGTCCGCGGCCGTGGCGCCGGTACCAGACGAGGGGATGGTCGGCGCCCATACCGCCGCCGGTGTAGGTCGTTTCGTCGACGGTGGCCAGGACGGTGACGTCGCGGGGTGGTGTCCCGAAGTCGTACCACTCGTCGGTCCAGTGCCATTGCCGGGGAAGGTGTGCGGTGGCCGGATGCGAGCGGTCGACGGTGAGTACGGCCGGCTGCACCGGGGGATGTCCGGCGAACCTGGCGCCGAGGAGTTCACCGTAGGCGGGCCACTGGTACTCGGTGCAGGCAGCGGAGTGAACGCCCAGGAATCCGCCGCCGCCCGCGATGTGATCGAGCAGTGCCGCCCGGCCCGGTTCGTCGAGGACCTCGCCGCTGGTCGACAGGAACACGACCGCGTCGTACCCGTCGAGGGAACGCAGCGGCTCCTCGGTGGCGCGGACCGTGAACCCGTGCTCGGCGCCCAACTCGCCGAAGGCGGCGACAGCGGCGGGAATGGACTCGTGCCGGTAGGCGGCGGTCGCTGTGTACACGAGAACCTGTCTGGTGGACATGCACGCTCCAGTGCTGGAAAACGATCTTTGTCGCCACCCGCTGACCCTCCGGATGGCGCTGTCATCACCGGCGGGTGAGGGAAACACGGCAGCGCAGGGTGTGCTCGCCGGGATCGAGGACGCCTCTCAGGGTCGGAAGGACCGCGCGCGGGTGCAGGAGGTGGGAGCCCGGCATCTGCAGCACGACGACGCCGTCGCGTGGTGGCTCGTCGGCCGTCAGGCAGACGATCTCGCTGACGGCCGTGTCGGCCGTCGCGCGGGCCAGGCCGGGGCGCTCCGTGACGTTGTGGGGCGTGGCCCCGAGGCCGGTCTTCGGGACGCAGAACGCGCCTTCGGCCGTGTACAGCCGACGCCTGGTGATGATGCGGTGCTCGCGGACGTGCCCGCCGTCGGCGTGCCGCAGCCGGGTTTCGATGACCACGTCCGGCCACGGCTGCCAGCGCACGACGAGGGTTTCGCCCTCGATCCGGGATTCTCCGGCGGAACGCGCACGCCAGGATTCACCGTCGTCGGACAGGGCCAGCGTGCTGTCGAAGCCGCCCTGGTCCAGGGACGGTTCGCCGGTGGGCACGCTGAACCCGGCGAGGGTGGAGTAGGCGAACTTCGCGTATTTGGCGTTACCGCCGCGGGGGTTCCAGGCGGGCGCGTTCTGCCCGGCGAGGGCGACGACGTCCCCCGCCGCGTCCCGTGCGAGGATCACCGCCGCGGCCGGTTGCGGGCTGACGCAAGCAGGCAGGTCCGGCGCGGGCGTCGCCGTCCAGAACGGATGATCGTCGGCCGCGGCGAGGCTCGCGAAGATCTTCAGGCCCCAGTACGTCGACCCACCGGCCATGTACTGCTCGACGACACCGGTGTTCGGGTAGGCGTAGCCGACGGTGAGGGAGCCGTCCTCGGCAAGGATGGCTTGCCGCCACCACCAGCCGAGGTTGCGCTGCGCCAGGGCGCGCGCGGTGGCCCAGTCGACGGCGGGCAGGTCGGCCGCGGCCAGTGCCGACCAGAAGGAGCCCTGGGCGAACCGGTAGCCGAGGCTGCGGCCGAAGGGCACGGCGGCTCCGTCGGCGGCGAACCAGTGCTGGAACTGAGCGGCGAACTCGGTCGCCCGCTGCCGGTAGCGTCGCCGCCGCTCGTCGTCGACCGCTTTCAATGACGCCAGCAGGAGCCCGTAGAAATGGAATCCGAACGGGACGTAGTAGTCGCGGGAGCCGGGCCGCTCGGGCGTGCCGGGCCCGTCGGCATACCAGCCGTCGCGCAGTGCGAAGTCCTCGATGCGATCCAGGTGCGCGGCCACCCGCGCCTCGTCCACGGGTACGCCCACCGAACGCAGTCCGGCGGCGGCGAGCACGGGAAAGAAACACCAGTTGTTGTCAAAGGGTGTTGCCGACGCCGCCGCCGACAGCCAGTCGGAGAGCTGTTCCCGCTGGCGTTCGGTGAGGGGATCCCAGAGCTGGTCCTTCGCGACGGCGAGGGCGTAGCCGACGGCGGCGGATTCGACGAGGCGCTGGTCCATGTCGGCCGGTCGGCCGACGTACCAGGGATGTTCGGGGTCGACGGCGGCGGTCAGCGCGCGGCGCAGTTCGTCCCACTGCCGGTCCGCGCCGGACAGGCCGCCGGCGGCGTGCGCGGCGAGTCCCCACAGCGGGCGGGCGACGAGTTCGAACCAGACCGCCCCACGGTCGCTCATGCTCGCGTGGACCGGCATGCGCTCGGGTCCGGCGGCCGCCGTGCGCGTGGCCGGTGCGACGAGGGCGAGTAGCGCGTCGGCCCAGCCCTCCCGGGTGGTGGGGGCTGGGCCGAACAGCTGCGACGGGGTGGGCATGGCCGCCATCGTAGGGATCAAGCCCCCGACGTGCAACCGGTTGCCTACGTTTCCATCAGTCAGATCACCCCGTGATGACCTGCAAGAACGGCGGATTCGTGGAGTTGGTCCGGCTGGCCAGGAGGACGATGACCCCGGCCGAGGCCTCGGCGAGGGCGACCGTCGCGGTCCCGTCGCCGGCGTACTGGGTCTGTATGTGGCTGGTGACGTCGATCGGGATCCAGTCGTTGGCGCTGCCGATCGAGCCGGAGGAGAGCGCGCTGCCCAGGGCCGGCTGGGTGTTCCAGGTCAGGCCGGTCTCCGTCCAGCTGTCGCTGCTCACCCCGTACCCGGTGACGGTGGCCTGGGTGCCGGCGGAATCGGAGGTGACCCCCCGGACCCACAGCACCGCGCGCCTGGGTGTGGCCGCCAGGCCGGACAGGTCGAACTTGAGGAAGGAGCGGCGGTTGTAGCCCGTGCCTGTGCCGGTGTTCTTGACGTCCAGGTCGGTGGTGCTGCCGTAGTTGGTGGTGGCGTAGGAGCCGTCGCGGACGTAGGCGTCCGCGGTCGGGGTGAGTTTGGTGTACGCGCCGGCGGTGACGGTCGTACCGGTGCCGAACGTGATGGTGCGGGAGGCGCCCTGGGCACCGCCGACCTCCACGATCAGCGTGATGGGAGACAGGCCGACGACGCTGACGCCGTCGTCCGCGGTGGCCTGGGTGTATCCGCTGCGGTTGACGGTGACGGTGATGGTGGCGGCGGCGCGGGTGGGGTCGGCGACGCTGACCGACAGCGTGTCGTCGGACTCCCGTATGAGGACGGAGCAGGGGGCCGAGACGGTGATCGGGCCCGCGGTACCGGCGGCGAAGAAGTTGGCGGCGGTCACGCCGGTGGCGGTGTCGGTGACCGCCTGGATGGAGCCGGTGTTGGCCAGGACGGTCACCGTCGGGGCGGCGGCGCGGGCGGCAGTGACCGTGGACGTGGCGCCGGGCAGGAGGATGTAGCTGTAGGCGGCGGCGGTGGGATCGGTGCCGTGGTCGAACCACAGGGTCAGGTAACGGCGGGTCAGGGAGGTGGTGGAACTCTCGGTGTTGATGTCGCTCCAGGCGCCGGTGCGGGCCTCGCGCACCGCCTTCACGGTGGCCCCGCCGGGGAAGACGTAGCCGCCGATCCCGTTGATCGACGCCCAGGAGGCGCCGGTGAAGGTGGCGGACCAGCCCAGCGTGGTCGACTGGGTGACCCCGTCGACGACCAGGCTGTTGGAGGCGGTGGCGCCGAGGTTGCGGTTGTCGGCAGTGGTCTCGACGGTGTATCCGTCGGTGGCGGTGATCCCGGCGCCCAGGCAGACGACCTGGTCGTCGAGGCAGAACCAGGACTTCTTGGCTACCAGTGTGGAGCCGAGGCCCCGGGTGTCCTGGCCGAGCGCGCTGTAGGTGCCGTCGGTGGCCCCGCCGACCCAGACGACGCTCGACGACGGCGTCGGCCGGGAACCGCCTTGGCCGTCCGACAGCGGGATGCGGGACACGGTCGTGCCGGGCAGGCGGTAGGGGTCGACGGTCGGCCAGTACGCGTCGGAGTACTGGCCGTTGCCGTAGGTGTCGCCCCACCAGTAGGTCATTCCGGAGCTGGTGTGCCAGCCGTGCAGGTTCTCGCCGTTGATGCACTCGTAGAACGCGGTCCGACCTGAGCACATGGAGACGGCGAGGGCCCAGGAGCCGCGGCGGTGGGTGGCGCGGTCCATGCTGCCGAAGACCCGGGCGGCGACCGGTTCGGCGGTCGGAGTGATCGAGGTGTCCTCGAGAACGGACTTGCCGAGCGCCAGGACAGGTAGCGACTGGTATTCGTCCTGGAGCAGCGGGGCCCAGTAGTCGCGCTCCAGCCAGCCTCTGGCCATCGCGTTCCACGTGGCGGCCTCGGTGGCCGAGGCGGCGTCCGCCAGCATCAGGATGCTTCCGATGATGAGATGGCCGCGCACGTGGTCGTCCTGCTGAATCCCCAGCGGATTGTCGACGACCTTGACGCCGCGGCTGATCGCCCGCCCGGACACGCCGTCCATCATCAGCCCGTTGAACAGGAACGGGGCGAAGGCGTCGGTGACGGCGTCGAAGAGGAGCTGCCGGTTGTCGTCGGTCACCTCCCAGCTCGATCCCGCCAGCAGCGACAGCAGGCCGGCCAGTCCGCTGATCAGGACGGAGCCGTAGGACCCGGTGTAGGGCACGGTGGTGTGCTGGATGAACGAGCCGTCGGCGTAGAACCCGTCGCCACTGCGGACCAGCGGGAACACCGGTGAGAGTCCGGTGACCCCGGTGGTGATCTTCGCCGAGCTCTTCGCGAGGACGCCGCGCAGGATGAGCACGCGGCACAGGTCGACCCGGTTCGCTCCGGTGCTGACCCCGCTGTAGGAGGAGACCGCCGAATCCGGCACGAAGGCGTCGATCGCCTCGTAGTAGTCGGCGAGTTGGCCGCTGCTGAGCTCGGCGTACAGCAGGCAGGAGATGTCCAGCGAGAGGCGTGGTGCGCCGATCTGCCAGTCCCACCAGTTGTCGTAGGTGGTGGTCGTCGGGGTGTAGGCGTTGGCGTACATCCAGTCCAGGCCGGTCAGGACGTCGGAGAGGAGATCGGCGTCCCCGGTCAGACCGGTGCCGTCGAAGGCCCACGCCTGGGCCATCCACTTCAGGCGCCCATAGCTGGAGGTGACGTTGCCGCTGACGCTGCCGATCGGCAGGTCGTCCCAGAGAGACGTGCTGGTCGGGTTCATGTCAGTCCGGAAGCCGGCCGAGGTACTGCCGATGAGGGCGAGGAGGGTGGCGAACGGCTCGTCCGAGGAGTCGTAGCCGGTTCCCAGCAGGGTCTTGTCGATCCAGCGCAGGCGCAGGGTGTCGTACTCGTCGGCGGCGAAGGCCGGCGACGCACCGGTCGCGGCCAGGCCCAGGGTGATGCCGGCTGTGGCGGTGGCGACTTGCAGCAACTGTCGGCGAGTGAGCATCGGGGATCCCCTCCGCGCCCCGTGCGGGGTGCGGTCGGGCGGACGCAAGCGTCCGCGTTGGACGGATGTCCACCTCCCCCCGGTAGCTGGGGCAGGTCAGTTGGCGGGGACAGTAAACCGGTTGCCTCTTGAGAGGCAACCTTTCCTTCCTTCATCGATCCCAACTCTTAGCCGATTTTCATGGGGAAATCGTCTCCTCCATGCCGTCTCTTGACGCGGTGTCTCGATGGCCCCTACCTTGACGGCACCCCAATCATGAAACCGGTTGCACGCACTGGAGCAACCCTCTTTCCCCAAGGAGCAGTGAAACGGTGAGCCGCCGCATGACCGTCGCGATCGCGATGCAGCGTGAGGTCGCCGCCCTCGCCCTCACCGAGGCGCTCGCCGCCCGGCTGGAAGAGAGCGCGGCCGTACAGCCCGACGTCATCACCGACTTCACCGATCCGGCCGTCGGCGAGCGCCTGGCGAACACCGACGTGCTCCTCACCGGCTGGGGCTGTCCCCTCGTCGACCGCGACGTCCTCGACGCCGCCCCCCGGCTGCGCGCGATCGTGCACGCCGCGGGGTCGGTCAAGCACCACCTCACGCCCGAGGTCTGGGAGCGCGGAATCCTCGTCTCCTCGGCGGTTTCCGCCAACGCCTTCCCGGTCGCGCAGTACACCGTCGGCGCGATCCTGCTCGCGGGCAAGCGCGCCTTCCGGCTGGCCGACGCGTACTCGCGGGGCCACTACAAGAACAAGCTCGCCGACGACACCGGCAACCACGAACGGGTCGTCGGGGTCGTCGGCGCCTCCCGGACCGGTCGTCTGGTCCTGGAACTGCTCGCCCCGCACGGCTTCCAGCTGCTGGTCAGCGACCCGACCCTGGACGCGCGCGCGGCGGCCGAGCTGCTTCCGGCCGGACAGGTGCAACTGGTCGAGCTGGACGACCTGCTGCGCCGCAGCGACGTGGTCAGCCTGCACGCACCGGCCCTGCCCGAGACCCACCACCTGCTCGACGACCGCCGTCTCGCGCTGCTGCGTGACGGCGCAGTCCTGATCAACACCGCGCGCGGACAGCTGATCGAGTCCGAGGCACTGCTCCGGCACTGCGTCACCGGCCGGATCGACGCCGTCCTGGATGTCACCGACCCCGAACCCCTGCCCGCCGGCCACCCGCTGCTGGCGCTGCCCAACGTCACGGTCACGCCGCACGTGGCCGGGGCGATGGGCACCGAGATACGTCGGCTCGGCGAGTTCGCCGTCGCCGAGATCGAACGTCTCGCCGCAGACCAGCCCCTGCACGGACGCATCCGCGCCGACCAACTGGCGCTGCTGGCCTGACCCGGCCCGTCCGGCGCCGCCCCCATCGCAACACCGTCCCCATCGCAATCAAGGAGAGGCACCAATGAACACCCTCCCCCCGGCCTTCTCACGACGGGCCCTGCTGAGATCGACAGCGGTCGCCGCTTTCGCCGTGTCCGGCGCCGGCCTGCTGGCCTCGTGCGCCGGCTCCAGCGGTGACACCACCACCGCGGCCGAAGGCAAGGTCACCGCCACCAACCCGTTCGGCGTCGCCGAGGACGCCGCGCTGGACGTCGTCGTCTTCAAGGGCGGCTACAGCGACGACTACGCCAAGTTCGACGAGAAGCTGTACGCCAAGAAGTTCCCGAAGGCGAAGGTCAGCCACTCCGGCATCACCGAGATCGGGACCGAGCTGCAGCCGCGGTTCGTCGCCGGCGACCCGCCGGACGTCGTCGACAACAGTGGTGCCACGAAGATGGTGTTGGGCACGCTGGTCGCCGACGGCCAGGTGGCCAACCTGTCCGACCTGCTGAAGGCCCCCTCGGCCGACGACCCGGACACCACGGTCGAGGACACCCTCCTGTCGGGTGCGCTGGACCCCGCCACGTTCGACGGCAAGGTGATGGGTCTTCCGTACGTCTTCACCGTCAGCGGCTTCTGGTACTCCAAGACACTGTTCGACAAGCACGGCTGGACCTGGCCGACCACCTGGGACGACCTGACCGCCCTGGCCGCCAAGATCAAGAAGGCGGGCATCGCACCGTTCGCGTACGGCGGCACGACGGCGCCCGACTACTTCCTCAGCCCGCTGATTGCGCTCGCGGTGAAGCAGGGCGGGGTCGACGTGATCAAGGCGATCGACAATCTGGAAGCCAAGGCGTGGCAGGCCGAGCCGGTGAAGGCCGCCGCCGAGGCGATCGCCTCACTGGCCTCGTCCGGGTACTTCCTCAAGGGCAGCGAGGGACTGGACCACACCCAGGCCCAGACCGCGTGGGTACAGGGCAAGGCCGCGCTGTACCACTCCGGATCATTCATCGAGAACGAGATGAAGGCGATCACTCCGGACGGGTTCGACATGGTCTTCGGCACGGTCCCCCCGCTTTCGGCGACCGGCAGCCTGCCGCAGACCGCGCTGCACGCCGTGGGAGGGGAGATCTACGTCGTCCCCGCCAAGGCCAAGAACGTCCGTGGCGGCAAGGAGTTCCTGCGGACCATGCTCTCCAAGGAGGCCGCGGCCAATTTCACGAAGACGACCCATGCCCTCACCGTCGTCAAGGGGGCGACGGGCGACAAGGACTTCGGTTCCACCGCGTTGGGATCGGTGACGAAGGCCATCGACGCGGCCGGGAACGACCTGTTCTCCTACCTGTTCCCCAGCTGGTACGCCGACCTGGCCACCACGATGAAGACCGAGATGGCCAACCTGCTCGCCGGGCGCACCGACGCGGCCGGCTTCCTCTCCAAAATGCAGGCCAAGGCCGACACCGTCGCCGCCGACTCCTCCATCACGAAGTTCAAGCGCTAGCCGGATCGGATCTGTCGCCCCCACGGGGTTGGGGCGGCAGATCCCGTCTCCCTACTTCCGGAGTCGTTCGTGAACCACGGAAAAACCCGCATCATTCTTCTCTTCCTGGCACTGCCGCTCACCCTGTACGCGGTGCTGGTGGTCTCCCCCTACGCGCAGGCGTTCCAGATCTCGCTGACCAGCTGGTCCGGGTTCACCGCCGACAAGCCCTTCGTCGGGTTCGACAACTTCCAGCGCCTGCTTCAGGACCCGGACTTCTGGCGGGCCCTGGCACACAACGGGCTGCTTCTGCTGGTGGTGCCGCTGGTCACGATCGCGCTCGGACTGTTCTTCGCCGGCATGCTCAACGTCGGCGGCTCGGGGGGCAAGGTGGCGGGAGTCCGCGGCTCGGCCTTCTACCGCCGCGTCTACTTCCTTCCGCACATCCTCCCCGTGGTGATCACGGCGGTTCTCTGGCAGTTCATCTACAACCCCCAGATCGGGCTGCTCAACGGGGGGCTGGAGGCAATCGGGCTGGGCGGGCTGGCGCACTCCTGGCTCGGCGACCCGACCGTCGCGCTGTGGGCGCTGATCGGCGTGCTGGTCTGGGCCGGCGTCGGATTCTACGTCGTGCTGTTCAGCGCCGCGATGCAGTCCATTCCGAAGGACATCTTCGAGGCCGCCGAACTGGACGGCGCCGGACGGTTCCAGATGCTGACCCGCATCACCCTGCCGCTGCTGCGGGAGACCGTCCAGGTCGCCTGGATATATCTGGGCATCCACGCGCTCGACGCGTTCGCGCTGTTCATGGTTCTCGCCCCCTCCGGCGGCCCGGACAACTCCACCATGGTGCTGTCCCAGTACCTCTACCTGTCAGCGTTCCAGAAAGGCAACTTCGGCTACGCCACCGCGATCGGTGTGCTGCTGAGCCTGTTGAGCCTGCTGATGACGGCGCTCACCTTCGGCACCTCCCGCAAGAAGACCACGATCGAGTTCTGAGGCCAACCCGATGACAACTCCGCCGACTTCGCCCCACCGCACCCGCGCCGGCGCTCCCCTGGCCACACGATCGAGTTCTGAGGCCGGCCCGACAACGACCTCCCCCCAACGCACCCGCCGCGCCGCTCCCCTGGCCACCGGCGTGACCCACGCTCTGCTCGCCTTCTGGGCCCTGCTGTCCACCGTGCCTCTGCTGTGGGCCTTGATCAGCGCGTTCAAGGACAACAGCGAGCTGTTCGGCAACCCGTGGCGGCTCCCCAGCACCTGGCACGCCGACAACTTCGCCCGGGCCTGGTCCAAGGCGAGCATCGGGGACTTCTTCGTCAACACCCTCGTCGTCGTATTCGGCGCGCTGGCCCTCACGATGATCCTGGGTTCGATGGTCGCCTACGTGCTGGCCCGGTTCACGTTCCCCGGATCCCGGCTGATCTACTACACGTTCGTCGCCGGCATGGCCTTCCCCGTCGTCCTCGCCCTCGTCCCACTCTTCTTCATCGTCAAGAACCTCCGCCTACTCGGCAGTTACCAGGGCTTGATCCTGGTCTATACGGCGTACGCACTGCCGTTCACCGTCTTCTTCCTGACCAGCTTCTTCCGCACCCTGCCCACGGCCGTCGCCGAGGCCGCCCTCATCGACGGTGCCTCGCAGGAGGCCATATTCTTCCGAGTCATGCTGCCCATGGCCAAGCCCGGTCTGGTTTCGGTCGGCATCTTCAACTTCCTCGGCATGTGGAACCAGTACCTGCTACCGGTCGCGCTCAACACCGACCGCCACAAGTACGTCCTGTCCCAGGGCCTGGCGAGCCTGTCCAGCCAGCAGGGCTACGAGGCGGACTGGAGTGCCCTGTTCGCCGGACTCGTCATCGCGGCCGTCCCCGTGATCGCCCTCTATCTGATGCTCCAGCGGCGCATCCAGGCCGGCCTCACCGTGGGAATGCTCAAGTGAGCCCGTTGTCCTCAGAGGAAACAGACAGGCAACCGTATACTTCAGCTATGCACGACGGTATGCACGACCGCCAGAACGCGGCTCCGCGTGCCGCCACCATCCGCGATGTCGCGGCCCGAGCCGGCGTCTCGCCGGCGACCGTCTCCCGGGTCCTGACCGGCAACCGCCCGGTCTCCCCCACGGTTCAGGTACGCGTGCAGCGGGCCATCAGGGATCTCGACTACGTGGTCAACGCCCAGGCGCGCGCCCTGTCGGCACCGCACTCACGCACCGTGGCGATCCTGTTGCCGACGCTGTCCTGGCAGTTCCACAACCGGGTCGCCGGCGGCATCGAAGAGCAGGCCATCAACGAGAATCGGCTCTGCATCGTCTGTTCCACCAGGAACGACCCGGATCGGGAGATGGCGCTGCTGGAGACACTGCGCCAGCACAACACCGAGGCGGTGGTGCTCATCGGCGGAACGTTCGTCACGCCCCACTACGCCGAGCGCATCTCCCGCTTCGCCCGAGTCCTCGACGCCAGCGGCTCCCGGCTGGTGCTCTGCGGTCGCCCCGCCCCCGCGCCCGACCTGCCGATCACGGTCGTGGACTACGACAACGAAGGCGGCGCCCACGCGGCCGTCAGCCACCTGCTGTCCCTCGGCCACCGGCGCATCGCCCTCCTCGGCGGCCCCCGTGACCACACCACGACCAACCTGCGCATCGCCGGATACCGCCGAGCGCACGAGGACTACGGCGTCACCCCGGATCCGGGACTCCTCCACATCGGACGGGCCGACCGGCCATTCGGCTACGAGACCGTGCGCGCCCACCTGGCCGCCGGACCACTGCCGTATACCGCGGCGTTCTGCTTCGACGACTACCTCGCGGCCGGCGCGATGGCCGCCGCCCGCGAGGCCGGCCTGTCCATTCCGGACGATCTGTCGCTCATCGGCTACAACGACGAGTCGATCTGCGCCGACCTCTACCCGCCGCTGAACTCCGTGCACGTGCCCTTCGACGAACTGGGCCGCACCGCGGTGCGGATGGCGCTGCACCGCGACGACCCGTTGTACGCCGACCAGAGCGTCATGCTCGGCACACACCTGGTCATGCGCCAGAGTGCGCGCTCCATCACCGCGAGACCGTAGGTACGCAGCCGCTGAAGGACGCCGAGGCCGACGCTCCCACCGATCCTCCAAGGATCCGCGGCGCGCTCGGCGGCCGGGGCCTGAGTCCCCGTACTCGGTCCGGTGGCGTGGGCCGACACCTGGGGCGGCGCCGAGGGGCGGCCGCTTGACCAGGGGTACAGGTCCGCGAAGAGCGCTCGTCGCGGCCGCGAAAGCCGTTGGCTGGGCGGCCTCTTACCCTGCCGACACGGGGGTGACATCGCGGTGAAACTCAGCGGCTTTAATTTCTGTCGCACGACAGGTATTGAGCTGCGACAGCGGTTGTCGATGGCGGCCCGTGGCGGAGGGATGCGGCCCGCAGATCCCCGCCATTGAACAGAGCCCGCTCCCGGAGACTCCAGGAGCGGGCCGGGTCTTGTGCCGCTCACCCACGTCCGCTGACACCAGGAGGAGCAGCATGGTGAACATCCCGATTCCCATCGCCGACGCGTTCCCGCGCCCAGGGTTCCCTCATCGCATGGAACCCCCGCTCCACGGCGCGACAGGAGCCCGGGAGGCAAGCCGCGGCCGGCTGCCTCATCGTCGGTTGGCGACCCGGGAGCTCCTGTGAAGACCGGGATACGGAGGATCGTCCTGCTCACGCTGGGCTGGGAGGACCTGCCCAAGTCGGTCTCGGTCCACGGTGCTCCGCCCGAGCAACGCCTGCGTGAGCCCACTCCGGGTGTGCTGCTGGAGTGCGACGGCGGCTGGCTGTTGCTGGACACCGGGTTCAACACCGCGCTGATCAATGATCCAGCCCTGCGCCGGCGCTTCTTCGGCGATCCCGCCTACCGTCCCGTCCTGCCGGGGCCCGGTGAGCCGCTGGAGGAGGCACTGGCCCGGGCGGGCATCGACATGGACCGGATCCATGCGGTCGGCATGAGCCACCTGCACCACGACCACGCCGGCGGCCTCAAGCACTTCGCCGGGCGGGTGCCGGTGCACGTCCAGCGGGCCGAACTCGACTTCGGGCTCTCACCCCATCCGATTCCCGAGCGCAACGCGGTCAACCGGATCGACTTCGACCACCCCGACATGAAGTGGGAGATCGCGGAGGGCGACACCGAGATTGCCCCCGGGGTCACGGCCGTTCTGACCGCGGGACACACCCCGGGGCACCAGAGCTTCGTGGTGGACCTGGACGACTCGGTGGGCGGAGGCGGGTTCGTCTTCGCCTTCGACGCCGCAGACCTCACCGAGAACATCGAGCACGAGTTGCCCGTCGGCTCCACCATCGGCGTGGACCCCGCGGAGACCGTCGAACAGATCCGCAAGCTCAAGCGCATCGCCGCGGAGCGGGGCTACCAACTGGTGCCGGGCCACGATCCGGTGGTCTGGCCCGCGCTCACCTCCGAGCTGCACACCCGATTCGCCCGTTACCCGTCCAGCGAAGGCGAGTAGATGACCCAGTCCACCCAAGCACACACAGCCGCAGGTACCTCGTCCGAAGCGGCGTACGGCACCAAGGTCATCGCCGTCGAGGCCGCGGGATCCGAGGTGATTCCCGCAGCCGAGAGGCACGGTCGCCCACTGGACCTGCTGTGGACCTGGATCTCCCCGAACATGGAGTTCGCCACCGTCTTCATCGGCGTCCTGGCCGTCTCCGCCTTCGGCCTCAGCTTCTGGCAGGCGATGGCCGCCCTGCTGCTGGGCACCGGCCTGGCGTCCCTGTGCCTCGGACTGCTCAGCCAGGACGGTCCGTTGCACGGGCTTCCGCAGATGGCCCTCAGTCGCCTGGCCTTCGGGCACGTCGGCAACCGGGTACCCGCCGTGGTGAACACCCTGACCACGGGGCTGGGCTGGTTCGCGGTGAACAGCGTCAGCGCGGCCCTCGCTCTGAACACCCTGCTCGGCCTGCCCAAGATCCCGAGTCTGCTGGTCGTGGCCGCGCTGCAGATCCTGGCCGGCTTCCTGGGGCACAACCTGATCCACCGGGTCGAGCGGTACGCCATGCCGGTTCTGGTCGCGGTGTTCGTGACCGCAGCCGTGATCACCCTCGGCAAGGCCCATCTCGGCGCAACCGGCCACGACGGCGGTCTCGGCGGCTTCCTGCTCACCGCCGGCGCCGCCTTCGGCTATGCGGGTGGATGGACGCCCTTCGCCTCCGACTACACCCGCTATCTGCCCCCGACGGCTCCCAGGTTGCAGACGGCGCTGTGGCCGGCGCTCGGCAACTTCGGCTCCAACGCGATACTGCTCGCGGCGGGGGCCGCCTCCGCCACCCTCGCGACCGACCCCGACGCTTCGCCCACCGCGGCCTTCACCGGCCTGCTCCCGCACGCCATGGCCGACCTCACCCTGCTGGCGATCATTCTGGGCGGCGTCTGCGCCAACGCACTGAACATCTACTCCGCCGCCGTGTCCTTCACCACCCTCGGGATCAAGCTGCCGTTCCGGTCCGTGCGCGCTTGTGCGGTCCTCGCCTTCGGGGTCCTCGGCACTGCGGTGGCCCTCACCGGACTGAAGGACGCGGGCACCCGTTACGAGAACTTCCTCCTCATCATCAGCTACTGGGTCGGCCCATGGATCGCGGTCTACTTCACCGAGCGGTTCCTGACACGGCGTGAGGACATCGGCTCCCGCCTGACCGATCCGGGCTGGACCAACTGGTCGGGGCTGGTCTCCTTCCTGGTCGGCGTGGGCGTGTCGGTGTGGCTGTTCAGTGATCAGAGCTACTACACCGGCCTGATCGCCAAGGCCCACCCCGCAATCGGCGACATCACCTCAGCGATCGGCTTCGCCCTCGCTGCCCTGTGCCACATCGCCCTGCGCCGAATCCCGGCACTTGCACCCTCCACCGCCCCGACTCACCCGTAGGACTCCCAGTGCCCCGCGGCTCCCGTCCCCCATTCGGACGCCGCAGCACAACAACCCAGGTCACAAGCCATCGGCCCACATCGACCGTTCTCCGGACGCCCCAGGTCGCGAAAGCCCGAGGCTAGGGGACCGTGCGCGGCATCTGCCCGGCGATCCACCGCAGCGCGGTGGGCAGCATTGCCCGCCAGACGCGGGTGTTGTGGCCGCCGCGGGTCACCGTGAGCAGCCGGCTCGCCCCCGGGTCGCGCAGCTCGCCGAGCAGTGACCGGGCGGCGTACACGGTGTCGCCGTCCTGCTCGCTGCCCGCCATGAGGAGGGCGATGCCGGGCTGGCGCCTGGCGTCGCGCAGTTCGAGGTACGGATTGTTGGCGCGGGCCAGCGCGGGGTGCCGGGTCACCAGTTGGGCGAGCGGGGCGTTGTAGCCGGAGAGGCTGACGGCGGCGTGCAGCGTGTCGGGGTGGTGGAGTGCGAGGTTGACCGCGCAGTAGGCGCCGGCGGAGTAGCCCATCACGGCCCAGTGGGCGGCGTCGGGGGCGGCCCGGAAGTTCTGTTTCACCAGCTGCGGTGCGTCCACGCCGAGCCAGGTCGAGGTGCGGCTGCCGTGCGGCAGGTCCGCGCAGCCGGGGTCGACGTGGCCCAGGACGTTCATCTTCGGGGCCACCAGGATCATGGGCGGGACCTGGTGCGCCCGGATCAGCGCCGACAGCTCCCGCTGCGCCCCCATCGCCCCGAACCACGCCCGCGGCGTCCCCGGATACCCCGGCAGCAGCTCGACCACCGGGAACGCCGTCCGCTGGTACGCCGGTTCGTCGTACTGCGGCGGCAGCCACACATCGATCTCGCCGGTGATGTGCGAGCGCGGTCCCGTCACCGTGGTGCGCAGCACCCCGTTCTGCAGGGGTGCGAACCGCACCCGCCGTACGTCGGCGGCCACCGCGCCGCCCACCCGGTGCGGTTCCGCCCGTCCCGTCGCGAGGTGGACCTGGCCGTTGCCCCCGCCGAGCAGGTCCGTCCACGAGTCGTACAGCCCGTACGTGTTGTTCACCCACACCAGAACCGCCAGCACCGCGGTCGCCTG
Source organism: Streptomyces sp. NPDC059373 (assembly GCF_042751495.1). NCBI lineage: Bacteria > Bacillati > Actinomycetota > Actinomycetes > Kitasatosporales > Streptomycetaceae > Streptomyces > Streptomyces sp. NPDC059373. The sequence goes on from NZ_JBHYXC010000024.1 coordinate 62,267, forward strand.
GCACACCATCGCCATGACCGCCCTGGCCACCACCCGCACCGGCAGTGGCCCCGGCACCAGGTTCCAGCCCACCAGCAGCACGACCAGCGCGGCCATGGCCATGGTGATCGTCACCCCGAAGAACGCCGTCCCCGTAAGACTCATGACACGCCTCTCCGGCATCCTGGCGTCCCGTCAAGTCCCGTTGCGTGCCCGCGGACGCCCTTCGCTCCAAGAGATGATGATTCCGCCCCCGGGGTTTCAGACCGGTACCCGCTCACTCCTTCGGCGTGTTGTCAGTGGCCGGTGCGATGATCTGCCGCGTGGGTGTTCTCTACGGCTACTACGCCGCTGCCGATGACCGCGACGCCGTCAGTGCCGTCGTCCGGGCCGATGGCCAACCTTCCGGGACGGGCTTCGACCAGCTCGTGATCAAGGGCATCGATCCGGCGATCGAGTTGCTGCCCGCCGAAGCGCTCGTCACGGGCCGGGACCATGACGAGGTCACGGCGGATCCGCGGCGTTGCGCGCTCATCGGGATGGTCGGGGACGGCGAAGTGGTGGCGGTGTCGCTCACCGACACCTTTCGCGACGAGTTGGCCTGCTTCGACAAGACCCTGCTGCATGACGTCGCGGTCGGGTGGGCCCGTTCTCCCCAGGCCTTCTACGGAACGCCGGATCCGGATCCGCACATCCTGGCGGACTTTCTGAGCGACCTGGCCGGTCTCGCGACCCGCGCTCGCACGGCCGGCCACCGGCTCTACTGCTGGATCTGCCCCTGACGGGCCGTTCGGCCCGAGCGGGTGCGCGTCAGGCCAGGGTGTCGAGCCAGCGGGTGAGGCGGGCCCCCTCGCGGGTCATGATCTCCGGGTCGCGCAGGGCGTTGGAGAGCAGGGACATGCCCTGGTAGGCGCCGACGAGCGCCAGTGCGAGGCCTTCGGGGTCGGCCGGGCCCATCTCGCGGAACTGCTGTTCCACCCAGGTCAGCAGACGGCGGATGACCTGGCCCACGACGGGGTCGAGGGTGCCCTCGGTTCGTTTGCCGAGTTCGACGGCGAGGGTGCCGGTGGGACAGCCGTAGCGGGCCGCGGTGTCGCGCTGACCGACCCACGCGTCGACGAGGCTCTTGAGGCGTTCGCGCGGGTCGGGGAGCCGGTCGAGCTGGGCGGTGAGGGTGTCCAGATGTGCGGTGTGCTCGGAGAGGGCGGCCTGGACCAGCTCGTCCTTGGTCTTGAAGTAGTAGTACACGTTGCCCGCCGGGACGTCGGCCGCGCGGGCGATGTCGGCGATGGTCGTGCGCTCCACGCCCTGCTCGTACAGGACCCGGGCCGCGGCGGCCATCAGCCGCTGCCGCTTACCGGCGGCCCGTCCCGTGCGGGGCGGGGAGTCCGTTGAGTTAGTCACCCGACTAACTATAGACAAGCGGTAACCCATCCGTGCTAGCGTCTTACTCATCAGAGTTAGTCAGCCAACTAACTTATCTGGGGAGTGGGGAGATCGACATGATCGTGGTGACGGGTGCGACCGGAAATGTCGGGCGGGCGCTGGTGCGGATGCTCGCCGAGGATCAGGTGCCGGTGACGGCCGTGGCCAGGCACATCACCGAGGCCGACGTGCCGCCGGGAGTGCGGGCGGTGGCCGCCGACCTGGCCGATCCGGGCGGTCTGCGCGTCGCGTTCGAGGGGGCGGAGGCGCTGTTCCTGCTGGTGGCGGGCGATGACCCGCACGGCATCCTGGACGTGGCGAAGACCGCCGGGATCCGCAAGGTGGTGCTGCTGTCCTCACAGGGCGCCGGGACCCGCCCGGAGGCGTACCGGCACCCGGGCCTGTTCGAGGCGGCCGTGCGGGGGTCGGGGCTGGGGTGGACGATCCTGCGGTCGGGTGGGTTGGCCACCAACGCCTTCGCCTGGGCCGAGTCGATCCGTACGCGGCGGGAGGCTGCGGCGCCGTTCGGCGACGTCGCCCTGCCCTTCGTCGATCCCGACGATGTGGCCGCGGTCGCCGCCGTCGCCCTGCGCCAGGAGACCCACCTGGGCGCCACCTACACCCTGACCGGTCCCGCACCGACCACCCCGCGCGAGCGGGCAGCCGCGATCGCTGCCGCGCTGGGCGAGCCGGTGCGCTTCACCGAGCAGTCCCGTGCGGAGGCCCACCAGCTGATGGCGCAGTTCGTGCCGCTGCCCGTGGTCGAGGGCACCCTGGCCATCCTGGGCGAGCCGACCGAGGGCGAACAGCAGGTGAGCCCCGACGTCGCACACGTCCTGGGCCGGGCGCCGGGCAGTTTCGCCGCCTGGGCCGGGCGCCACGCCGCAGCCTTCCGGTGAAGGCACACCTCAACCTCCGCTAGGGGACTGGATCATGCCTGTTCGAAACATCCTCGGCTCGACCATGTACCACCGGGAGTCCGGCACCGGGGTGCCGGTGGTCTTCCTGCACGGGAACCCGAACTCCTCGTACCTCTGGCGGGACGTCATGCCGGCCGTGGGGTCCGGCCGGCTGCTGGCTCCCGACCTCATCGGCATGGGCGAGTCGGGCAAACCCGCTATCGATTACACCTTTGCCGACCAAGCCCGCTACCTGGATGCCTGGTTCGACGCGCTCGACCTCCAGGACGTGGTGCTGGTCGGCCATGACTGGGGCGGCGCCCTGGCCTTCGACTGGGCGGCGCGCCACCCGCGCCGGGTGCGCGGTATCGCGTTCACCGAGACCATCGTGAAGCCGATGGCGTGGGAGGAGTTCCCCGAGGGCGGCCGGCAGCTGTTCGAAGCGATCAAGACGGAGGGCGTCGGCGAGGCGATGATCCTCGACGAGAACGCCTTCATCGAGGCCGCCCTGCCCGGCGCCGGCGCCACGCCGCTCGCCCAGGGCGATTTCGACGTCTACCGCAAGCCGTACCCGACCCGGGACAGCAGGCTGCCGATCCTGCAGTGGGCGCGCTCGATGCCGCTGGGTGGCGAGCCCGCCGACGTCGTGGCCAGGATCGAGGCGTACGACCGGTGGCTGAGGGCCAGTACGGAGGTGCCCAAGCTCCTGCTCACGTTCGAGCCCGGGCCGGGGGTGATGATGCACGACGGCATCGTCGCGTGGTGCGCGGCGAACATCGCCGGCCTGGAGATCGAACACTCCGAGGCCGTCGCCGGGCATCAGACGCCGGAGGACCAGCCGGCGCTGATCGCCGCGGCCGTCTCGGCCTGGGCGGACAGACTCGGCCTTCGCCTCCCGTAATCCCCCACACCTTCGCCTCCCATAGCTCCCGAGAGATCGAGATCTTCCATCCGATGGAACCCCTTCCCCCGCCGTTCCCTCTAGCAGGGCGAACAGGAGGAATTCGGCATGGACAACAGCCCCCAGGGGGTCCTCGGCACGGCCACGCGGCCGCTCGCGCCGCCGCCGCCACCCGCCGCACCACCCCGGGTGCGGTGGTGGCGTGCCGAGTTGCGGCGAGCGGCGCCCGCGCTGGCGTTGTTCGCCGCCGTGCGGCTGACGGGGGTGGCCATGGTGGCCATCTGGTCGGCGCACCTCGGCCGGCACCCGCGTAACGTGCTCGGCCTGGAATGGGACGGCGGGTGGTACTGGCACATCGCCCGGTACGGCTACGGCACGATCGTCCAAAGCCCGGGCGGCGGCCGCGTCTACAACGACCTGGCCTTCTTCCCCCTGTACCCGGGGTTGGTCCGCGCGCTGAACACGGTGCTGCCGATCGGCCCGGTCAACGCGGGGCTGGTCATCTCCTGGGTCGCCGCCGGCATGGCCGCCTGGGGTGTGTACGCGGTCGGCGAGGTTCTGCACGGACGACGGGTCGGCATCGCGCTCGTGGCACTGTGGGCGCTGCTGCCGCACGCCGTCGTCCTGACGATGGCGTACACCGAATCCCTGATGACGGCCTTCGCCGCCTGGGCGCTCTACGCCACTCTGACCAACCGCTGGCTGACCGCCGGGACCCTGGCCGCGCTGGCCGGGCTGTGCCGCCCCAACGGCATCGCGGCGGCAGCGGCCGTCATAGTGGCTGCCGCCGCCCACCTCTGGCAGCGCCACCGCGCCGGGGAGCCCACCGTCCGGCGCGCGTGGGGGGCCGCTCTGCTGGCCCCCGTCGGGTGGCTCGGCTATGTCGCCTGGGTGGGACTCAGGACGCACAGCCTCACCGGCTACTTCCAGGTGCAGAGCCGATGGGGCTCGCGGTTCGACTTCGGCCACTACACCGTCTTCATGCTCAAGCACCTGGTCACCGGCCACGACACCCTCGTCGTCTATCTGACCGCCGCCATCGCCCTCGGCTCCGTGCTGCTGTTCCTCCTGGGCGTCCTGGACCGGCAGCCGTTGGCGCTCATCGTGTACTCCGCATTCCTCATCACGATGGCCCTCGGCGGCGCCCACTACTTCACGAGCAGGCCGCGGCTCCTGCTGCCCGCCTTCCCTCTCCTGATCCCGCTCGCCCTGGCCCTGGCCCGCGCTCGCCTGCGTACCGTCGCCGTCCTGCTCACCGGGCTGGCCGGATTCTCCTTCTTCTACGGCACCTACCTGCTCACCGTTTCGCGGCACTCGCTGTAAGGACGGTCGCAACGCCCCGCTGTCCCTGGACCCCGGGGACTGAGGCGGGTCCGGCTACCAGGCGTCCGGGCCGCCGCCGCGCCACTCGATGAGTTCGGGGTCGGTGAGCGTCGAGTCGTCGGCATCGAGTCCGGCTCGGCGGAGGAACTCCACGAGGTCGCCGACGCCTCGCGCGGTACCGACGCGCTCGCCGCGTACGGCCACCCGGCGGTGTCCGTTGAGCGCCGGGTACACGATCACGGGCGGAGGCGCGTCGGGGTTCATGGGGCCAGCCTTGCGGGCCGTGGGCGATGCCGCAATGGCAGAAGTCCACCGAATGCCGCGTGCGGGTGGCCGGGGGTGGCGGGCGCTGCGAGCGTTTTCAGCGGTGCCGGGTCGCCGGGGCCGGTGCGCGGTGAGGAGCGGCCAGGATGTCGGAGCGCATATTCGACCGAACGACGCCTGCCCCGCCGCGTACCCGGGTGGTGGCCGAGCGGGTGCCGCGGACCCTGCCGTGGCTGGCCGGGGTGAGCGTGGCGTACGTCGTGGTCCAGCTCGCGCTGGTGGTGCCGGGGACGGGGCTGGGCTGGGACGAGACGGTGTACACGAGCCAGGTCGGCGGGTCGGTCCCGGCGGCGTTCTTCAGTGCGCCGCGTGCGCGGGGCATCACGTTCCTGGCCGCGCCGGTGGCCGAGCTGACGAGGTCGACGCTCGCCCTGCGGGTGTGGATGGCTCTGCTGTCCGGGGTGGGGCTGTTCGTCGCCCTGTGGGTGTGGCGGAAGCTGCTGCCGGTACGGGTGCTCGCGCTGGCCGGCGGGCTGTTCGCGGGGCTGTGGATCACGCTCTACTACGGGCCTCAGGTGATGCCCAATCTGTGGGACGCGTACGGCGTGCTGCTGGCCGTCGGCTGCTTCCTGCGGGCGGTGCGGGACCGCAGCGACCGAGGCGCCCTGCTGGGCCTGGCGGCGGGGGTCACGGTGGCCGGGCTGATGCGGCCGCCGGACGCGGTGTGGCTCGCGATGCCGCTGGTCGGTGCCGCGCTGGTGGTCCGCGAGTGGCGGCGGCCCGCGCTGGTGGCCGTGGTGGCGGCGGGGTTGGTGCTGGGGTGCGGTGAGTGGGTCGTCGAGGCGTTCGTACGGTACGGGGGGCTGGCGGAGCGGCTGCGGCTCGGCAGCGACATCCAGGGCGGCATGGGCCGGCACTTCGCCCTCGACGACCAGATCCGGGCGCTGGACGGGCGGCCGCTGTGCCGCCCGTGCGACATTCGCTGGCGGCACCGGATCACCTCCGTATGGTTCTTCGCCCTGCCGGTGCCGGCGGCGGCCGGCGTGGTGGCGGCGCGACGGGCCGGGCGCCGGGCCACCGCACTGCTGCCGCTGGTGGTGGCGGCGTTCCTGGCGGTGCCCTACCTGTTCCTGATCGACTACGCGGCGCCGCGGTTCCTGCTGCCCGCGTACGCCCTGCTGGCGCTGCCGGTGGCCGACTGCCTCCGGTGGGTCGTCACCGGCCCCGGCGGGCGGCTGCGGCTGGTGGCGGCCACGCTCGTCGCGGTCGCCCTGTGCGGCCACCTGGCCGTCCAGTTCCGCGTACTGACGCACACCGTCCACGACAACCGGCTGCAGCGCGCGGTGAACGACTCCATCGCCGACCGCCTGCGGCAGGCCGGGGTGCGGCCGCCCTGCGTGATCACCGGTGACGCGTCGGTCCTGATCGCCTTCTACGCCGGCTGCGCCTCCCGCGAGATGGGTGGCGCCGACGCCAGCATCACCCCGGACGGCGTCCGGGCCATGGCCGGCCACAAGCCGGTGGCCATCCTGCTGAAGAAGGGCCGGCAGCCTCCAGCCTTCGCCCGTCGGTGGCGCGTTGTGCAACTGCGCGACGGCGCCTCGTTCCGGGGCTACCGCGCCTACGTCTCGACGGCCGGCCGCCCGCCGACGGGGCGTCAGTCCGCCGCCGGCAGGTGAGCCGCCCTCGCCCCCGGCACGCGGGCGCACCGGGGCGGCCGGAGGGGGCGGACACGGCGGACCCGTACGGCCGAGGCGTAGGCGATCTCACCCGCCCGCTCAGAGCGAGTGCGCCACGACCCGGCCCGCCATGACGGCCTCGACGAAGGCGGCGGGCGGGGCGTAGCGGTGGGCGGTGACGTAGTGCACGACCAGGTCGGGGGCGATCAGCCAGGTGCCGGGGGCGGCGGAGCGCAGGCGCAACTCGCCGTGGCCGACGAGGATTTCCTCGCCGCGGCGGGAGACCTTGACCGGGTAGGGGCGGCCGCCGGTGCCGAAGAGCCGTCGGGGACAGAGCCGGCAGCCGTGCCAGCTGGTGGTGACGGCGCTGCGGTGGTCGCGGGTGAGGGCGAAGAGGCGGTCGGCGAAGGCGCTGTCGGGGTCGCCGGTGGGGTGGTCGTGGGCGGGGTCGAGCCAGCCGACGCAGGCAGCGGAGATGCCGGGAGGAATGGTTTCTGTGAAATAGCCGTACCGACTCAGGTCCTCGTAGTACGCCATCGCCGCCTCCCCGCGCGCCCCGTTTGCGGCGCCCAGCGTCCACGCAGGCGCGGTCGCAGGTCAATAACCCGTTCGGGCCTTGCTGCGACCGGGCGTCCGCGCGCCGTCCGTATGGACCGTACGACTGGTGCCGTGGTCGCGGTCCGCCAGCCACCCCCGGAGCACCGCGTGCACCGCCTCGGCGCCGACCAGCCGCTCCTCGGGGCCTTCGAGCGCGTAGGGGTGCATCAGGAAGGCGCGGTTCTGGTCGCCGCCGAGGCCGCCGTGCGAGCCGACCTGCTCCTCGAAGGCGTGGACGGCGCCGGTGGCCGGGTCGCACGCGGAGTTGACCATGATGTCGGCGGCGTGCGGGAAGCCGGCCGTGCGCCGTACCGCGGCGGCGGCGCCGGGGCCGAAGGGGATGAGTGGGTCGGTGCCGGTGACGTGGCCGGTGTCGAGTTCGTGCTCGGCGCCGCCGGCGCCCAGGACGAGGGGGCCGCGCAGCTCGCTGCGTACGAGGACGAAGCCGATGCCCTGATGCTCCGCCAGGGTGCGCAGCAGGGCGGGATGGCGGCGGTCGATGTCCTCGCGGGTGGCCCGGCCGGGGATGTCCGGGAAGCTGATCAGGCCGAGGTTGCCGGAGGCCAGCACCACCGGGTCCGACACCGGTCCGGCGCACTCCGCCTCCTCCTCCGCCCGCCGCTTGTGCTCCGGGCGCCGCAGCGCCGCCCGGGCCGCCGTACGGGCCTCCGTGCCGCTCGCCGTATGCCTCGCCCGGCGCGACACCGGCAGCCCGCAGCCCGCGCGGACCAGGTCCTTGAGGCGGAGCCCGTACGCGCCGGCGAAGGTCTCGCCGTGGCTCTGGCCGTGGTCGGACAGCAGCACGATGCGGTACGGGCGCGGGGCGTAGCGCGAGGCGTCGGCGATCAGGCGGATCATCCGGTCCAGGCGGCTCAGCACCCGCATGGCGTCGCCGCTGCGCGGCCCGGAGTGGTGCGCCACCTCGTCGTACGCGACCAGGTCGGCGTAGACGGCGTTGCGGCCGGCCAGCATGTCGCCGACCACGGCCGCCACGGCGACGTCCCGTTCGACGACGGTGGCGAAGGCGCGGGCGAGGGGGTACAGCCCGCCGCGCTTCACGCGGGGCCGGTCACGGCGCACGAAGCGCGAGGCCGTCGACTCGACGGTCTCGCGGACCACCTCGGCCAGGAAGGAGGCGGCGGTGCGGACGGCGTTGGCCGGGTCGGAGAAGTACGCGAAGTAGCCGGTGCGCGAGCGGGTCAGGCGGCCGCGCCCCGCCACCGACATCACCAGCGCGAGCTGCTCCGCGCCGCCGCTGAACAGGTTTCCCCGGCTCGCCCCGCCGCCGGCCAGCAGCCCCCGCTCCCCGGTGCGGCCCACGGCCCGGCGCTCCAGCTCGGCGGCGCTGGACGGGCGGTTGCAGACCATCAGCTGCCCGGTTTCCTTCTCGTACCAGCGGAAGGCCGGGACGTCCTCGTTCGTCCCGTGCAGGATGCCGAGCTGGCTGGCGCCGGTCTGACTGCTCCAGTCCGTACGCCACGGGACGAGGCGGTGGCTGGAGTCCAGCCATTCGGCGACCGTCTCCATCGCGGCCGGGCGGACGCGCCCCTTGCAGTGCGTCGGCCGCACCGCCTCGCGCAGCACGTCGTGACCGACCCCGTCGAGCTGGACGAACACGATCCCGGGCGGTGGCGGCGGGGAGAGGTCGGTCGCGCCCCGGCGGCTCCCCCGGCGGCCGGCCAGCCGGGCCAGCCGGCGGCCGTACGCCTCGTCGTCGCGCATCGCGAGCGTGGTGCTGGTCGCCGACGAGGTCGCCGACATCACGGCGGCGATGAGCACGGCCGTCGCCGGAGCCACATCGCCCCGCCACTCCGGCGCCAGGCGGAGGGCGATCAGCAACAGCGAACCGTTCAGGAAGAACACCAGTCCGCCGAGGACCAGGGCCGGCACCAGCAGCAGCGCCCGCACGAGCACCGGCCACACGAGCGCGCTCAGCAGGCCGAACGCGCCCGCGCCGATCGCCGCGGTGACCGCGATCCGGGTCGGGCTGTCGCCGCTCGCCGACTGGATCCGGAAGTCCGGCAGGATCCCCGCCAGCACGGCCATCGTCGCCGTCGCCACCGCCCACACGGCCAGTACGCGGCCGACCGTGCGGCCCACCGACCGCCACCGACGCAAGTTCATGCCTCCAGCCTGGCCTACTTTCCGCCGCGCCGTGGGCCAGGGGGCCTCCCCCAGGGTTTCGGGTCGCTGCGGGGTAGGGGAGAAACACCCGGCCGCAGCCCCGGGGGATAGGCTCGGCGTTGAAGCGAGGAGGCAGTGTGGTCAGCGAGGCAGCGGTCGGCGTCACGTGGTGGGGGCATGCGACGGTGACCGTGCGGGACTCGGGGGTGCGGGTGCTGACCGATCCGCTGTTCGCGCCGCGGTTGGGACATCTGCGGCGGCGCAGGGGCCCGGTGCCGCCCATGGCCGCCGTCGCGGCGGATGTGGTGGTCGTGTCGCATCTGCACGCGGACCACCTGCACGTGGGCTCCCTCGCACGGCTGGCGGACGGCACTCGCGTGCTCGTGCCGCGCGGCGCACACGACGCGGTGCCGGGGCTGCGGCGACTGCGGCGGCTGGACGTGGTCGAGGTGGCGCCGGGCGACGAGGTGAAGGCGGGCCCGCTGACCGTCCGGGCGGTGCCGGCGGCGCACGACGGGCGGCGGCTGCCGTTCGGGCCCCGGCGGAGCCCGGCGCTGGGATACGTGATCGAAGGCGAGGCCAGGACGTACTTCGCGGGGGACACCGGTCTGTTCGACGCCATGGCGGAGGCCGTGGGGCCGATCGACGCGGCGCTGCTGCCGGTGGGCGGCTGGGGGCCGTTCCTGGGCTCCGGGCACCTGGACGCGGGGCGGGCGGCGCAGGCGCTGGCCCAGCTGGGGGCGCGGTCGGCGGTGCCGATCCACTACGGGACGTACTGGCCGATCGGCATGGACGGCGTGCGGCCGCATGAATTCCACTCCCCGGGGGACGAGTTCGTACGGATCGCGGCCCGGCTCGCCCCGGAGGCCGACGTGCACAGGCTCGACCACGGCGAGAGCGTGGAGCTGGGAGGGGCCGCCCTGTGATCGCCTTTCTGGCGGAGCAGACCACGACCTCCGCCGACTCCACCCAGCAGGTGGTCGGCTATCCGACGCTCTTCTTCCTGGTGGCCCTCGGCTCGCTGGTGCCCGTCGTGCCGACCGGTGCGCTGGTGAGCGGCGCCGCCGTGGTGGCGTTCCACCGCCAGGACGCGCCGGTCGCGCTCGCGCTGGTCTTCGTGACGGCGGCGCTGGCCGCGTTCATCGGCGACATGGCGCTGTACTGGCTCGGTCACCGGGGCGTGCACTCCAAGAACGGCTCGCGGTGGCTGAAGCGGCTGCAGGACCGGGCCGAGCCGGGCCGCCTCGAAGCGGCCCAGCACAAGCTGGAGGAGCACGGCGTCACGGTGCTGGTCCTGTCCCGGCTGGTGCCCGCCGGGCGGATCCCGGTGATGCTGGCCTGCCTGCTGTCGGAGGTGCCGCCACGCCGCTTCGCCCGCGGCGACATCCCGGCCTGCCTGGCCTGGGCCGCGGCCTACCAGCTGATCGGCGTCCTGGGCGGCTCGCTCTTCCCCGAGCCCTGGGAGGGCGTCGTCGTCGCGGTCGTCCTGACCCTCGCCGTCACCGCCGCCCCGCAGGCCTGGAAGTGGCTGGTCACCGTCACCCGTCCGACAACGCGCTGAGCGCCTCCCCCAACTCCCGCAGCGCCGCCGCGACATGCGGCACCGCCACCGGGTCCTCGGCGCGCAGGGCCGCCCGTCGCTGGTCCTCGCCGGCGCCGCACAGCGGGCCGACGTCGATCCGTACCCGGGGCGCCGACGGGTCGTCACCGAACCGGTGGCCGCCCGGCACCGGCCGCCCGAGCCGCCGGGTCAGCCACTCCTCGACGCCGGCCGCGTCCCGCTCGGTGCCCAACGACGCCAGGTCGGCGTACAGCTGGAAACCGCACTCCGGCGGCCGGCACAGCGCGCCCGACCCCGTCACCGCCTTGTACGCGGCCGCGCCCACCGCCGTGTGCAGCCGCTTGGCGGCGTCCGTGTACGCCCGTACGTCCTCCGGCTCGCCCAGCGCGTACGCGGCCGCCGCCGCGACCGGCTCCGGCAGCGCGACGGAGGCCGCCAGCGCCTCCGTACGCAGCAGTGCGCCCTCGTCGGTCGACGGGAAACGGGCGATCGCGGCCGGCCAGGCAGGCGGCACGAGGGAGGCGCCCAGGTCGGTGAGCACGACGGTGCGGTCCGGGAGGATCTCGGCGGGGCTCAGCAGGACGACGCCGTGCCGGACGGTGTCGCTGTACGTCTCGTCGGAGACCAGGAGCAGCCCGGCCTCGGCGGCCGCCTCGCACACCTCGTGCAGCGGCTCGGGCGGCGTGACCGTACCCGTCGGGTCGTCGGCGGCGGACAGCACGAGGGCGCGCGGGTCGGCGCCCTCCTCCCTGGCCCGCCGGACCGTCTCCAGCAGCGCGAACGGATCCGGGGCCCCGCCGCCCTCCGCCGGGGTCTGCACGCGCAGCGTCCGGCGCCCCAGCATCCGGCCCGGCACGGTGTGCCACGCGGCGGCCGGCCGGGCCAGGACCACGGCGTCCCCGCCGATCGCGGTGAGCACCGCGAGCAGCAGCGCCTCCCCGCCGGCCGCGGTGGCGGTCTGCGAGGGCTCCGTGCGCAGGCCCCGGCGCTCCCAGTACGTTGCCGCCGCCGCGGCGATGTCCTCGGTGCCGGCCGGCGCCGCCAGATGCGGGGCCCAGTACGGCGGCGTCGGCAGGCCGGGGTCGGGCCATGCAGCCAGCATCCGCGCTCCCCTTCTTTTTTTGAGGCGTCGTTCGCCTCCGCTGCGCTGAGTCACTGTGGGGGCACCTCCCAGACGGAGTCTGGGGGAGGTCGATCGTGCTCGCCCGCTCGTTCCTCGCGGACTGCGCGCGTTCTCTCCCCCAGCGCTTCCGCTGGGTGGGGGTCCCCCCGGCCGAAGGCTGGGGGAGTGCCCCCCATTTCGACAGCGACCGCTCCGCTTCGGCTCACTCGCCGACCCGGCACCGTAGGTCCAGGCCCACCGTCGGCCGTCGGCGTGCCCGTGACCAGCCTTGCACTCGTGCGCGCCCGGGGCATTTCAGGCTTCGGACCGGGCCTGGGGGCGCAGGGCCGCGCAGGTGCGGCTTGAGGGGGCGGGAGACGTGCATCTGGGAGATGCCCGTCATCTCGGCGATCTGGCTGTGCGTCATGTCGTCGAAGAACCGCAGGCATGGACTACTCCCCGCCGACCCACGACTTCAAGGGTGGCGCCGAGGTCCTCAACGCGGGCTCGAAGGTGGCCGTCCACCTCGGCCAGGGCGCGGGCGTCGCCAGGGCGCTGCTGGGCAAGGACGCTGCCGATTGGCCGTGCCGTCACGCCCGGTGGTGGGGTGCCTCGGCGCCGTCCACGGCCGTGCCGGGCACCAGGTGGTCCGGCACGGCGTTCGGCACCGGCGGATCCGCCGAGCGTACGAGGGCGTGCGGGCGGGTCCGCGCGGCGTTCTTGAGCAGCACCGCCAGCGCGACGAGGACGACACCGACGATCAGCGCGGCCGCCCACCCCGGCATCGCCTCCGCCAGGGCCAGCACCAGGCACGCGGTGAGCGCGCCGCCGCCGAGCAGCCCGGCCGCGGCCGAGCCGGCGTACAGGCGGGCGTGCGGGCCCCGCTCACGCGTCTCCGCGCGCAGGGCGTCGCGGACGGCTCGCTCGGCCTGCTCCGAAAGACGGTCCGGTACGGCGCCCGGGGCCCGCTCGTCGATGGGGAAGATCCGCTGTGCGTTCATATGGGGCGGCTACCCGGAAGGGCGCGGTCTAACTGCGCTCGCGGGCGCCCTCACGCGTCCGGCCGGAGAGCACGTCGCGGTGGGGATGCCGCCGGAGGTATTCGGCCTCCAGTGCGGTCAGGCGTGTGGTGTGGGCCTCCAGGGCCGAGGGCGAGCCATGGAGAAGGGTCTCGTGCCGGGTGCGGTGGACCGTTTCCAGCTCGTGCAGGAGTTGCCGTTCGTCCAGGTCAGCGGGGTTGACGCCGCCATCATTGGGGCTCATGGGCTGCGCGTACCCCACAGAGGCGGATTCATCCCCCGCGACCTGGTTAGACGAAGGGCGACAGACAACCCGAAAGGTGAAGGGAGGAGTCATCGTGCAGCGAGGCAGTGACCGTCTCAGCGTCCACAAGGACGAGGAGATGAAGCACGAACTGGAGGGCCTGCTGCGCTCCGGGCATCCCACCCGGACCGAGGAGTGGTACGACCCGGAGCCGGCGGCCGACGACGATCCGGGGGTGGCGGGCGGCCCGGAAGGGGCGCCGCTGAGCATCGAGCTGGCACGGCACCTGACGCGTAAGACCTTCCCGGCCAAGCGCGGCACGCTGGAGCGGGTGCTGGAGGGCAACCACGCGCCGGATCCGCTGATCGACGCCGTGGGCCGGCTTCCTGACGCCGACCACAAGTACCGGAACGTCCAGGAGATCGTCACGGCCCTGGAAGGCCGTTAGGAGGCGAGGGCCCGTGGCAGAGCTGGTGAAGGACGTCATGACAGCCGGGGTCGCCGCCGTGCGGCCGGAGTCGTCGCTGGTGGAGGTCGCGAAGCTGATGCGTGACCAGGACATCGGCGATGTGCTGGTCGCGGAGGGAGACCGGGTGGTGGGGGTGGTCACCGACCGGGACATCGCGGTGCGGGCGGTCGCCGACGGCGCGGACCCGCACACGGTGAGCGCGGCCTCGGTGGCCGGCGGCGACCCGGTGACGGTGACCCCCGGTGACCCCCGGTGACACGGTCGGCGAAGCCGTCACGCTGATGCGGGAGCACGCCGTGCGGCGGCTGCCCGTCATCGAGGACGGCCGGCCGGTCGGCATCGTCAGCCTCGGCGATCTCGCGCGGGAGCGGGACCCGGACTCGGCGCTCGCGGACATCAGCCGGGCACAGCCCGACAGGTGAGCCGGAGAGTCAAGCCGGAGAGACGAGCCGCAGCGCTGAGCCGGACGGGTGACGCGGGTGTGGGGGACCCGCCATGCAGCCCTGGCTCCGACACGTGAAAGGGCCTCATGGGGGTACCCGCACCCGCATGAGGCAGAAATTCAGTAGCTGGGACCGGACGCTGTTCCATCAGGTCGCCACCCGGCAGTGGCCGGCTGCCGAGCGGGTGCTGCCGCGGCTGACCCGCAGCGCCAACCACGGTCTGCTGTGGTTCGGCGTCGCGGCGGGGATCGCGGCGGTGGGCGGCCGGCCGGGGCGGCGGGCGGCTCTGCGCGGGGTGGGCTCGCTGGCGGTGGCGTCGGCCACGGTGAACACCCTCGGCAAGGGGGCCGTGCGCCGGGCGCGGCCGCTGCTGGACACGGTGCCGGTGATCCGGCGGCTTCGCCACCAGCCGGTCACCACGTCGTTCCCGTCGGGGCACGCGGCGTCGGCGGCCGCCTTCGCCGCGGGCGTGGCGCTGGAGTCGCCGAGGTGGGGGGCGGTGGTGGCGCCGGTGGCCTGGTCGGTGGCCTTCTCGCGGATCTATACGGGCGTCCACTACCCCAGTGACGTGGTGGTCGGCGCGGCGATCGGCGCCGGCGCGGCTCTTGCCGTACGCGGTGTCGTACCGACCCGCCGGGACCTCGCGGTGCCTGCGCGGCCGCGCGCGGACGCGCCCGCACTCCCCGAGGGGCAGGGGCTCTTTGTCGTGGTCAACGAGGCGTCCGGGCCGCCGGCGCTGCTGATCACGCCCACCGAACGGGTCCGGGGCGCTCTGCCGCAGGCACAGGTGACGGAGCGCACGGAGGACGACGACCTGGCCGAGCTGCTGGAGAAGGCGGCGCAACGGGCCGTCGAGCAGGGTGGGGCGCTGGGCATCCACGGCGGCGACGGCAGTATCAACCTCGCGGCGACGATCGCGGTCCGGCACGGCGTGCCGCTGGTGGCGTTCCCCGGCGGTACGTACAACCACTTCGCCCGGGACCTGGGCATCGCGACCGTGGACGACGCGGCTCGGGCGGTCCGGGAGGGCAGCGCGGTCGCCGTCGACATCGCCCGCTTCACCTCGCAGGACGCGGGGAACGCCGAGCCGACGCCGTTCCTCAACACCTTCAGCATCGGCGCCTACCCGGAGCTGGTGCGCTACCGCGAGCGCTGGGCCCGCCGCACCGGCAGCTGGCCCGCCGGGATCCTGGCGGCCCTGCACGTCCTGCGGACCTCGCAGCCGATCGACGTCGTCATCAACGGGCACCGCCGGCCGGTGTGGCTGCTCTTCGCCGGCAACTGCGCCTACCGGGGCGTGGGCCTGGCTCCCGTCCGGCGGCAGAACCTCGCCGACGGGCTGCTCGACGTACGGATCGTGAACGGTGGTCCCTTCGCCCGTACGCGGCTGATCGCCGCCGCCATGACCGGCGGCCTGGCGAACTCACCGGTCTACTCGGCCGCCCCGCTGCGGCGGCTGCGGGTCAGCGGAATGGCCGCGGGCGCGCACCTCGCCTATGACGGCGAGGTGGCGCCCGCGCCCACCGAGCTGATTCTCGACAAGGTCAACGAGGCCCTGACCGTGTACCGGCCGGCCGATGGCGTGACCTGATCCGACCGGTCGGGCTACTGGCTGGACAGGCCCGCCAGCGCCCGGACGCCCTCGCCGCCGATGGTGAGGGTGTCCGGCGATCCGGCGTCGATGGACAGCGTCAGCTCGTCCGAGGGCCAGCTGCTGCTGAGCACCGCGAGCGGCACGATCCGGTAGCTCTGCGTGGTGGGCAGCGCCTGCGTCAGCCGTACCTCGTCGGTGAAGACCGGCACCAGCTTCGTGCCGTCCTCCTGCTCGTAGACCGGCAGCTGGATGGCCTGCTCCTCCGGGCGGCCGCCCGAGGCGTCGGGCTCGCCCGGCACGGGCAGCAGCACATCGCTGACGGCGAGCGTGCTCAGCGCCGCCGCGTTGTCTCCGCCCACGGCGATCTCGTGCAGCGCACGCTGCGCGGGCGGCAGGGCGCCATTGGGGTTGCTCTCTGTCATGGCCGGTTCCTCCCGGGTGCGTTTTTTATGACTTCGTACGGGGGTTGAACGGGCCGCGTACCCGAAGTTGCGCCAGACATGCGGTCCGGAGGAAATAGGGGTCGCGGAGGCGGTAACACGCCGAGCGTAGGGAAACCCCTCGCTTAGCGGCCGCCCCCACGGGTAGGCAGACGCAAGGGTGCCCTCCGCTTAACCTGCCTTACAGGTAAGGTGACCCTCATTTTAGGTTCTCTTTGCCGTGCTTGCCATGCCCAGGTCTCATCGCGGAGGGTTGGTTTGTCGATCATGCTGTCTGCCCTGTGGGGCCCGCCGACCGAAGTGCCGGGCCACCCGCCCCGCGCCCCGCGACCGGCGCCTGTGGAACGCGTACGCAGCCCGAGAATCACCGCGCTCACCGAGGCCCCCGAGAAGGCCCCGGACTTCTGGCGTGCGGTCGAGGCCGAGGGCACCCCGCTCGTCGAGCCCATCGCCGGGGATCCGGGGCATGCCGCCGTCACCTTCCTGTGGCGCGGCGGCGCCGGCACCACGCGCGCGGTGCTGGCGCTGCCCAACAAGCTTGCCGATCCTGCCGAGTTGACCGGCAACCTCATGTCCCGCGTACCGGGCACGGACGTCTGGCACTGGACCGTACGCATGCGCACCGACTGGCGGGCGACGTACGCGCTCTGCGTGGACGACGACCCGGCTGCCGAGGCCCCCCGGGGTCCCGCCTATCTGCGCTGGCTGCACACCCGGCCGCGCCGCGACCCGCTCAACCGGACGTCCTTTCCCCGCCGTTGGGGCGGCGAGCCGCTGTCGGTCGTCGAACTGCCGGACGCGCCGCGCTCCCGGGCCGCCCGCTGGGAGAGACGCCCGGGCGTCCGCCACGGCGAGGTCGGGGTCCACACCATGCGCAGCGCCAACCTGCGCAACTGGCGCCGGGTCTGGACGTACGCGCCGGCCGGCTATGAGAATCTGGCCGACCTGCCGGTCCTGGTCCTGCTCGACGGTGAGATGTGGGGACCCGAGCTCGGCATCACGACCCTGCTCGACAACCTGATCGCCGACGGGGTGCTTCCACCACTGGTCGCCCTCATGCCGGACTCCCTCGACAGCGACACCCGCTGGGACGAACTCACCTGCGACGACTCCTTCGTGGACTACCTCACCCGCGAACTCCTCCCCTGGGCCGCCGGCCGCTGGCCCGTCACCACCGACCCCTCCCGCACCGTGCTGGCCGGCCAGAGCCTCGGCGGCCTGATGTCGGCGTACGCGGCCCTGCGCTGCCCCGAGCGGTTCGGCAACGTCCTGGTCCAGTCCGGCTCCTTCTGGTGGCCCACCTCCCCGGCCGATCCGGCCCGAGGCGAGGAATGGCTGACCGACCGCATCGAGGCCACCCGACGGCGGCCGATCCGCTTCCGCCTCACGGCCGGGGTGCAGGAGTGGCTCGTGCTGCCGGCCAGCCGGCGGCTGCGCGACGTACTGATGACCAAGGGGTACGAGGTCGAGTACCGCGAGATCAACGGCGGCCACGACTATGTGTGCTGGCGGGAGGAGTTGGCGGAGGGGCTGGTCGCGATGTTGGGCGGCGTTGTCGTAGGCGGCTGGTAGGAAATCCGGTATGACGCCGCCTGCTGAGGATCAGCCTTTCTTCGCGGGGCTCCTCGCCCTGATCGACGACCGGCGCGGCCGACAGTGAGCTGGGCGTCGTACGTGTGGACGGTGGCGCCGCGCCCTGGGCCGGCCCGTGGACGGCTCGTAGGGCGGCACTGTCAGGGAGTGGCTTCGGATCCGGAGAGGATCTCGGTGAATCGGCTCAGGCCGACGTTGCCGCCGGAGATGACGACGCCGATCCGGGCGGGCAGCGGGTCGAGCCGGCCGGAGAGGAGCGCGGCGAGGGCCGCGGCACCGCTCGGCTCGATGACGATCTTGAGGCGTTCGAACGCCACCGTCATGGCTGCGCGGATGTCGTCATCGCTGACCAGCACGATCTCGTCCACGAGGCGTTGATTGACGGAGAAGGTGAGTTGGCCGGGGGTGTCGGCGGCGAGGCCGTCCGCGATCGTTCTCGCGACCGGTACCGAGATCCGGGTGCCCGCTGCCAGCGACTGCTTGGTGTCGTCGGCGTGCTCGGGCTCGACGCCGACGACGCGGATGCCCGGGGCGAGGGCTTTGGCCGCCGTGGCGCAGCCCGCCATCAGACCGCCGCCGCCGATGGGAGCCAGCAGCGCGTCGAGCGGACCGGTCTCCTCGAGCAGTTCCAGCGCGACGGTGCCTTGCCCTGCCATCACGTGAGGGTGCTCGTAGGGCGGGATCAGGACCAGTCCGCGGTCGGCGGCGAGCTCGTTGCCGAGCGCGACCCGGTCGCCGTTGTAGCGGTCGTAGGTCAGGATCTCGGCGCCGTAGTCCCTGGTGGCCGCAAGCTTGCTGGCCGGGGTGTCCTCGGGCATCAGGATCACGGCGGTGGTGCCGGCGATCCGGGCTGCCAGCGCGACCGCTTGGGCGTGGTTGCCCGACGAGTAGGTCGCGACGCCGCGCCGGAGCTGGTCGGGGCTGAGCTGTGAGACGGCGTTGTAGGCGCCCCGGAACTTGAAGGCGCCGACGCGCTGGAAGTTCTCGGCCTTGAGGTGGACCTCGGCGCCCACGAGGTTGTTGATCGTGGTGGAGGTCAGGACCGGTGTCCGGTGGGCGACTGCGTGGATCCGCTTCTGCGCCGCCCGTACGTCGTCGATCGTCAGCATGCCTTCGGAGCCCAATGCTCGTCCCTCCACGGGTCGGATCGCCCATTTCCCCGCTAATCGCCGCGGCCGTGTGACCTTGCCCACCCGCCTGGAATGAAACGTAACGGACTGGCAAGCCTCCCCCTCATGCATCAATTGGAAACCGCTCGTCAGGTGGCGCGATGACGACGGCGACCGGGGCTACCCGGACGCCTCAGGCGCCGTCGACCACGGCCGAGACCGGGGCCGAGGCCCAGGTCGAGGCATCAATTCCCGCCCGCACCGCGGCTCCTGCCCGGGCCCCCGGGCGGGGCAGCGCCAGGATGCCCTCGCTGCCGTCCTTGACGGGGCTGCGGTGGATGGCCGCGCTGCTCGTCTTCGGGCTGCATGTGCGGAACTTCGGCTACTTCGGTGGCGAGGGCGCCCGCATCGCGACCTGGGGATTCGGGGCCGGCACCACCGGGGTGTCCTTCTTCTTCATACTGTCCGGGTTTGTCCTGATGTGGTCCGCTCGGCCGGGCGACCGAGTACTGGGCTTCTGGCGGCGGCGCGTCGCCCGGATCTACCCGGTTCACCTGGTCACCGCCGCGATCGCGCTGCTCATGGGATTCACCCTGGCCCATCAGCCGAAGCCCACCCTGCACCAGGGACTGGCCAATGTGCTGCTGACCCACTCCTGGTGGCGCCCCTGGTGGCAGACACTCGACCCCGTCAGTTGGTCGCTGGCCTGCGAGGCCTTCTTCTACGCCCTCTTCCCGCTGCTCGCCTTCCTGCTGCGCCGCCTCGGCGCCCGGGGCTCGGCGGTGCTCGCGGGGGCGTCAGCCGTGGCAGTACTGGTGCTGGCGTGGGCGGAGCCGCACCACCTGATGAGCCAGCCGGTCACGTCCTTCCCCGCGGCGCGCCTGCCCGAGTTCGTCCTCGGTGCCGCCGTCGCCCGCCTGGTGCTCCTCGACCGCTGGCGCGGGCCCGGCCTGGAAGGCTCCCTTGCCCTGGCGATCATCGGCTACTTCCTGGTCCCCCAGGTCGCCACCGGGTACCCGGCCAACGCCTGCACCCTCATCGGCTTCACCCTGCTCATCCCGGCGGCGGCCGTCGCCGACATCCACGGCCTGCCCTCGATGTGGCGGCACCGCCGGCTGGTGCGGCTGGGCGAACTCTCCTTCGCCTTCTACATGATCCACCTGCTGGTGCTGCGCGCCGGGACCAATCTGCTGGGCAAGTTCCCGCACTTCGGCGCCCTGACCGGACTGGCCACCACCACGGCCGCGTTCACCGTGTCGCTGGGACTCGCCTGGGCCCTGTACGAGGGCGTCGAATCCCCCGGCCGGCGGCTGCTGCTGCGCCGCCGCCGATGCGCGAAAACGCTTCCGACACCGGCGTCGGCGCAGCCGGACCCGGCTACCGCGCGGGTCGGCTAGGGCCGTGCGGGTGCGCCGAACCGTAGGCCGTCGATGACCAGATCGAGCAGCCGCGCGGCCCGCGCCTCGCCCTCCTTGCCGGGGCTGACCCGCCACAGAAAGCCCAGCATCAGCAGCACGTCGTCCGGGTCGACGCCCGGCCGGATGCTGCCGTCGTCCTCGCAGGCGCGCAGCAGCGTGGTGACGGCCCCGATGATCGGCCCGTAGCTCTCACCCGCCAGGCCGTCGTCGGTGAGGGCGTGCAGTACGTCCGACAGGCCGTGCTTGATCCGCCCGTAGTACGCGAGCCGGTCGAACCACAGCCGCAGGGCCTCCAGCGGAGGGTGCTCCTCGAGCAGTTCGGGCGCGTAGGCCGCGAGCCGCTCCACCTCGTGGCGATAGACCGCCACGATCAGCGCCTCGCGGGTGGGAAAGTGCCGGTAGAGCGTCCCCGGGCCGACGCCGGCCTTCTTGGCGATGGAGTTCAGCGACGCGTCGCCGGCGGCCGAGAGTGCCTCCCGGGCGACCTCGATGATGCGGGCGCGGTTCTGCCGCGCGTCCGCCCGCACGGGCTCGTGCCGCTGCTCGGCCATGTTGGCTCTCCACCCTCTCGTCAGCGACTACCTGCCAAACGGAGACCCCTCCGATAGTCCAGTAGATCACACCGCTCACCGGGCCTTGGCGGCCCGGATGTGACCGTACACATGGGTGCGCAGCTCGGCGAAGCGCGGCAGGGAGCGCGTGACGATCTGGTCGCGGTCGTCGGGAAGGTCCACGCGGAGGTCCTCCTGCACGACGGTGGGCGCCGAGGAGAGGACGATCACGCGCTGGGCGAGGTAGACGGCCTCGTCGATGTCGTGGGTGACCAGGACCGTGGTGATGCCGAGCCGCCGCCACAGGGCGAGGAGCAGGTCCTCCAGGTCGGCGCGGGTCTGGGCGTCGACGGCGGCGAACGGCTCGTCCATGAGCAGGACTTGGGGTTCGTACGCGATCGCGCGGGCGATGGCGACGCGCTGCTGCATGCCGCCGGAGAGCTGCCAGGGGTGGGCGGAACCGGCGTCGCCCAGGCCGACCGAGGCGAGGGCGGAGCTGACGAGCAGGTCGCGGCGGGCGGGCGGGACGCGCTTTTCGCGGAGCGGGAGTTCGACGTTCTGGCGGACGGTCATCCAGGGGAAGAGGCTGCGGCCGTACTCCTGGAAAACGACCGCCATGCCGGGCGGCGGCCCGGTGACGGCCTGCCCGGCGAGGCGCACCTGGCCGCCCGTGGGGGTCAGCAGCCCGGCGACGCATTTCAGCAGCGTCGTCTTGCCGCAGCCGGACGGGCCGACGACGCAGACCAGTTCCCCCTCCCCCACCGTGAGGTCGATCGCACGGAGGGCCTCGACCGTGCGGCCCCGCCCCTCGTAGACCTTGCGCAGTCCGGCGATGTCAAGCATGGGCCTCTCGATCCAGGCGGGACAGGGCGTGGTGCCAGTACAGCACCCGGCGTTCGACGGCGCGCAACGCCAGGGAGAGGACGAAGCCGAGGAGGCCGAGCAGGACGATGCCGCTCCACATCTCCGGGATCTGGAAGCCGTGCTGGAACAGGACGATGGTGTAGCCGAGGCCCGAGGTGCTGGCGAACATCTCGCCGATGACCATCAGGATGATCCCGACGGACAGCGCCTGCCGCAGCCCCGCCATGATCTGCGGGCTCGCGGCGGGCAGGACGAGCCGGCGCAGCCGCGACACGCCGCGCAGGCCGTACGCGCGGGCGGTGTCGGCGAGCACCTCGTCCAGAGCGCGCACGCCCTCGACGGTGTTGAGGAGTACGGGCCAGATGCAGCCGGAGACGATGACCAGCACCTTCATCGTGTCGTTCAGCCCGACGATCAGCATGATGAGCGGCACCAGTACGGGCGGCGGGACGGCCCGGAAGAACTCCAGTACGGGCTCGGTCGTCGCGCGCAGCCGCCGGTACGAGCCGATGGCGACCCCGAGCGCCACGCCGAGCAGCGCGGCGAGCACGTATCCGGCCAGCAGCCGCCCGAGCGACGGCAGGACGTCGTCCAGGATGCGGCGGGTGAACCAGACGTCCGCGAAGGCGGCGGCGATGCGCGGCGGGGAGGGGACGTAGAAGCTGGGCCGCCAGGCGCTGTAGCCCCACCAGCCGAGGACGAGGAGGGCGGGGAGTCCGACGAGGCGGAGCAGCCGGAGCAGCAGGTTCACCGGGACAACTCCCCTCGTACGGAGGGGTGCCAGGCGAGGACGCGGCGCTCCAGCGCCCGTACGGCGAGGTTGACGACGACGCCGACGCATCCGGCGACGGTGATGAGCGCGTAGACGGTGGCGACGGCGCCGCCGGACTGGGCGAGTTGGATCTCGCGGCCCAACCCCGGTCCGCCGATGACCAGTTCGGCGGTGACGGCGAGGATGAAGGCCACGGCGGCGGCCAGCCGCAGTCCGGTCATGACGTACGGCAGGGCCGTGGGCCAGACCAGGCGGCGGAAGGTCGACCAGCGGCTGAGGCGGTAGCTGCGGGCGGTCTCGCGGGCGACGGGATCGACGTCGGCGATGCCGTACAGGACCTGGATGAGGACCTGCCAGAAGGCGGCGTAGACGACGAGGAGGAGGCTCGAGCCGAGGTCGGCGCCGTAGAGGAGGGTGGCGAGCGGGATGAGGGCCACGGAGGGGATGGGGCGCAGGAATTCGATGGTGGAGACGGTGGCGGCGCGGGCGCCGGGGATGGCCTCGATGAGCATGCCGACGGCGACGGCGAGCACGAAGGCGATGCCGAGGCCGATCGCCCAGGCCCGCATGGTCTCGCCGAGGGCGGTCCACAGCTCCCGGCCGGCCATCTCGTGGCCGAGGGTGCGCAGGATCTCGGAGGCGGGCGGCAGGAAGTCGCGGGAGACCAGGCCGAGTCGGGGTACGACCTCGGCCACCGCGTACAGCATGCCGAGGCCGAGGATCCCGTATGCGGTGTCCCGTCCCCTCACGGCAGCAGCGCGTCCAGGTCGGGCTTCTTCGACAGCACCCCGTCCTTGAGCGCGTCGTCCGCGATGGTCTCCACGGACGCCCGGTTGATCGCGATCGGCCACTTCGACAGCGTGATCTTCCCGACCGTGGCCGCCGGGATCCCGGTGTACGTCAGTAGCTCCTTGCGGGCGGCGTCGGGGTGGGCTGTGGCGTACGCGAAGGCCTCGTTGATGGCGGCGACGAAGCGCTTGACGAGGTCCGGGTCCTGCTGGGCGAGCTTGCTGGACGTGAAGTACATGGAGACGGTCAGGTCGGGCGCGGCCTCGGCGAAGTTCCAGACCACCGCGCGGGCGCCCGTGGCGGTGACCTGGGTGAGGAAGGGCTCGACGATCCAGACCGCGTCGACCCGGCCCTTGGCGAGGGCGGCGGGCATGTCGGGGAAGGGCATCTCGACGAACTTCGGCTTGGACGGGTCGCCGCCGGCCTTGCGCACGGCGGCGCGGATGGTCGTGTCGCCGATGTTCTTGAGCTGGTTGACCGCGATGGTCTTGCCCTCGAGGTCCTTGGCGGACTTCACCGGGCTGTCCTTCCTGACCACGACGGCACTGAAGTCCTTGCCCGGCACCCCGGTCGATGCGTTGCCGTTCGACACGACCTTGATGGGCAGGTTCTGCGCGGCGGCGGTCAGGATGGAGGTCGTGTTGGCGAAGGCGAAGTCGAACTGACCGCCCATCACCCCGGAGATGCCGGCCGCACCGCCCTGCACCGCCGTGATCTTGGCGTTCAGGCCGTGCTTCTTGAAGATGCCCTTGCTGACCGCGAGATGGACCGGGGCGGTGTCGGCGATGGCGATGGCGCCGACCTTGATCGTCCTGACGCCGCCGGAGTTGCCGCCCGACGGGCTTCCGGAGCCGCCGCAGGCGGCCGCGGCGAGCAGCGCGGTGGCCGTGAAGAGCGTGCATAAAGTGCGACGCATGGGACGCATGGGCACTCCCTGATCAGTACGGCGGTTCGCTCCGCGCTTGTTCGTCCGCGCCTGTTCGCTCTGTGAACTGTCGTTCATTGGGTGGTGCGCCAAGTGACGGTAGGGGCGCCTGTCTGCTGAGTCAACGACCCTGACAACCCCACCCGTTGGCGAACGGGACCAGCGGCTCGCCGCGATCAGTCGGCCTGCGGGAACCGCGGAGCGCGCGGAGCCGTAGCCACCGCCAGGGCCGCCCGGTACCCCACCGGCACCGCCAGGTCGCCGATGCCCCACCCCGGCACGGGATACGGAACCGGTCCCGCCCCGACCCTGCTGCGGTGCGGATTGTCCCCGAGGCCCGCCCCCGTGCCCTTCAGATACGCCTCCTTGCGCGCCCAGCACCGCCCGAAGGCCTTGCCCCGCTCGTCCCTCGGCATACCGTCCAGCTCGGCCCGCTCACCGGGGTGCAGTATCACGTCGCCCAACTCCTCGACGATTTCCGGCCCCGGCTCCTCCTCCACATCCACGCCCACCGGCGTTCCCGCGAAGGCCAGCAACACCAGCCCCCCGCTGTGCGACAGCGAGAAGTGCAGCCCGTCCACCCCCACCACCGCCGGCCGCCCATGCGGCCCCCCGCACACCGGGCACTCCTCGCGCCCGATCACCACGTCCTCCGGCGCCTCCTCGAGATACGCCCCCAGCAGCTTCCGCAGCACCACGTGCGCGGCCCCGTACATATCCCGGTCGCCGTCCCGCACGAACCCCTCGTACCGCGCCCTCTCCTCCGCGTCCAGCACATCCAGCCCCCCGCCCGCCACATGCTCCGCCGCATGCAGCAGCCACACCTCCGGCGCTTCCCCCGCCACCCCCGGCCGAACCAGCCCCTCCGGCAACGGACCAGGGCCCAGGACTCTCACGCACGGGCTCCTTCAGCTGTCAGGCGGCCGACAAGTACGGCCCGATCCTGTCAGAATCCGGCGTCCACGGGCGCTCTGTCCGGCACCTCCTCCGCGCAAAGATTCGAACGCGGCGATGACGGTCGCGGCCCGTGCCGCCCTCGGCGGTGCCAAGGCGCGCGCCGTCAGTGCAGGGCGCTTCCGGCCTGCCAGGCGGCCCAGCTGACGTTCCAGTCGCCGTAGCCGTTGTTGACCGGGACGGTGGCGGTGGAGTGGAGGACGGTGACCACGTCGCCGACGCCCACGTGGCTGTAGAACCACTTGGCGTCCGCGGTGCTCATGCCGATGCAGCCGTGGCTGCCGTTGACCCGGCCGAACTTGCCCTGGTTCCAGGGGGCGGCGTGGGCATAGGTGCCGGAGGGGGTGAGTTGGACGTCCCATTTGACGTCCTTGAGGTTGTAGGCCTGGGTGCCGAAGATCTTCACCGTGCGGGAGTTCATGGTGATGCTGGGGACCTTGCCGAGGACGACCATGGTGCCGTTCCAGGTCTCGTAGCCCTTCTTGCCGGTGGAGACGGGGAGGGTGCGGAGGACCTTGCCGTCCTGGCGGAGGGTGAGGTGCTTGATGGAGGTGTCGACGGTGCTGACGACAGACGTGCCGATGGTGAAGTGCACGACGCGGTTCTGGGTGCCGTAGACGCCGCCGCCGGTGTCGATGCCGTCGAGGGTCATGCGGATGGTGACGGCGGTGCCGGACTTCCAGTACGCACGGGGGCGGTAGTCGACACGGTCGCGGCCGGAGCGGTCCTTCATCCAGCTCCAGGAGCCGCTGACGGCGGGGGAGGTGGTGACGGACAGGCGGCGTTCTACGGCGGCGCGGTCCTGGATGGGCTTGTTGAAGACGATGGAGACGGGCATGCCCACGCCGACCGTCGTGCCCTGGTCGGGGTAGTACTCGCCGACGACGCTCGCGGTCGGCTCGGCGGTGGTGAAGGTGGCGCTCTTGGTGAGGCGCTTGCCGCCGGAGGCGGTGCCGCCGGCGGTGACGGTATAGGTGACGCCCGGTGCGAGGCGGTCGGCGGAGGTCCAGGTGGCCTTGTCGCCGGAGAAGGTGCCGCGCAGCTTGCCGGGGCCGGGAGCGGTGACCTCGACGGCGGTGAGGGTGCCGGAGGTGGCGCGGACGGTGACCTTGCGGTTCACGGCGACGGCCCGGCCGCCGGAGGCGGGGCTGACGGTGATGGCGGCGGCGGGCGACTTCTTGCCCGAGCCGCCCGCGCCCGCGGAGCCGCCCGAGCCACTGCAGGCGGTGAGGGTGAGGACGAGGGCGGATATGACGGCCAGGACGGCCAGAACGGTGCCACGGGACTCACGCTTCATACGGGGAGGTCCTCCCTCGGTGATTCGCGCTTGTGTACGTACAGACGTGGGCCACCGCCCGTCCGGCTCCCGGTTCGGCGGATGAGCGTCCCACCGAGTACGACTAGCCCGGCAGCGCCGTACGAAACGCTCTGCTGGACACCGCCCACGTAAAGAGCCGCCCCGGCGGCCGGGATCGCGAGCCACTCCCAGCGGCCGTCGAGCGCGACGAGGGCGACGACGAGCAACGCGTACCAGGGATAGGCCGGTGAGGTGAGCAGCAGCGCGGTGCCGGTGACCAGCAGTGCGCCGCGCCAGGGCCGGGCGGGGTCGCCGCGGCGCCAGACGTACAGCGCGGCGGCGGCGATCAGCAGGACGACGGCCGGGCCCGCCGCCCGGTCGGGCAGGAGGAGGCGGAGCAGCGCGAAGCGGCGTACGTCGCCGGACGCGTAGCCCTCCTCGTGCAGATAGCCGGGGAGGTAGCCGAGGACGCCGGCGCCGGAGGCCAGGACGTACGGCAGATACGCGAGCCCGACGGCGAGGGCGGCGCCCAGGACGACGCGGGCGGTCCTGCCGGGGCCCGGCCTTCCGGACAGCGCGCCGGGGAGGGCGAGTACGGGCAGCAGCTTGACGGCGACGGCGGCGCCGAGCAGCACGCCGCGGCGGGCACCGGGCCGCGCGGTGCCGAGGGCGAGGACGGTGAGCAGCACGCCGAGGGTGTCGATGTGCGCGTTGTTGACGGCGTCGAAGGGCACCGCCGGGCACCACGCCCACAGCGCGGCACCGCGCGGATCGCCGCCGCGCCGCCGCAGTACGGCGAGCAGCCCGAGGGTGGTCCCGGTGGCCAGGAGGGCGCCGCCGATCTGTACCGGCTGGTGGCGGGCTCCGGCGGGGCTCGCCTCGTGGACGGCGAGGAACCAGCCCTCGGCGACGGGCGGGTAAATGGTGTGCACGGTGGGGCGGTTGATGAGCGTGCACAGGCTGTCGCCGACCCGGTGCGACTGCCAGTCGTCGCAGGCGCTGCCCTGCGGGAAGAGCCAGCCGTCGCGCAGCGCCGCCACCTCGGGCGCGGCGGGCGGGTAGGCGTACGGGGAGATCCCGGCGGCCTGGACGCGGCCGTCCCACGCGTAGCGGTACATGTCGTCGCTGGTCCGGGGCGGGGCGGCCAGCGCCGCTACGGCGATCGCGGCGCCGCCCACCAGGACCAGGACCGTCGCCGCCCGGACCGGGACCTTGCGCACGGTCCAGGCCGCGGCCGCGAAGAGCGCCCACGCGGCCGCGTACCAGAGCAGCAGGCGGCCGTGGTTGTCGTCGGCCCGCACGCCCCCGAGGCGGAGGGTGGCGGCGACGACCGCGGTGAGCGCGGCGAGGAGGGCGGCGGTGACGGCGGCTCGGCCTCTGACGATGGCTCGGCCTCTGACGGCGGCTTGGCTTCTGACGGCGGCAGTACGGATTCCCACGCCACCCACCGTCGCAGCCGGAGGCGGCCGTGGGGATCTTGCGGGGCCGTCCGTCCGCATTCCGTAAGGTGTCGGCGGCCCCTCTCCGGGCCTGGTCGGGGGTGTGATGGAGACATGCGAACCAACCTCCCCCGCCTCCCCAGGCCGCCGCTCCCGGTCTTCAAGGGGCGGCTGCACGACGCCCGTACGGCGACGGTCCTCGGCCGTGCGCTGGGTGCGGCGATCGCGGTCTGCTTCGTGACCGGCTTGATCAGCCACTACCTCCAGCAGCCGCCGGGCTGGGCGGCGGACGTCCTGCCGAGCCGTCCCGTGTGGGGGTACCGGCTCACCCAGGGGCTGCATGTGGCGAGCGGGATCGCGGCGATTCCGCTGCTGCTCGCGAAACTGTGGACTGTGTACCCTCGGCTGTTCGTCTGGCCGCCTGCCCGCTCGGTGCGGCAGGCGCTGGAGCGATTGTCGATCGGGGTGCTGGTCGCGAGCGTGCTGTTGCAGATCGTCACCGGGATCCTGAACACCGTCCAGTGGTATCCCTGGCCCTGGAACTTCCGGCCCGTGCACTGGGCGCTGGCCTGGGTCGCGGCAGGCGCGCTGCTGCTGCACATCGCGGTGAAGGCTCCCGTGATCGCCGCCCACTGGTCCCGCCGGTCCCCCGGCACCTTCGAACTGCCCGCCACCGACGGCCCCGACCGGCGCGCCTTCGTCGCCGCCGTGGGCGCGGCCGTCGGCGCCGTGACCCTCACCACCGGCGGCCAGTCCTTCACCCCGCTCAAGGACTTCGACCTCCTCGCGCCCCGCCACCCCGACCACGGCCCCCAGGGCCTGCCCATCAACCGCACCGCCGCTGCCGCCGCCATCACCCCCGACCGCCTCGCGGACTGGCGACTGCAGGTGGCCGGCCCCCGCCCGTACGAACTCACCCTCCCCGAACTGCGCGCTCTGGCCGTCCACTCCGCCGTGCTCCCCATCGCCTGCGTCGAGGGCTGGAGCAAGAACGCCCACTGGACGGGCGTACGCATCCGCGACCTCCTCGACCGCGCCGGCGCGCCGCCCGGATCGCGGCTGCGTGTGGTGTCCCTGCAGCAGCACGGCGCCTACGCGGTCATGGAGATGGGCGCCTCCTACGCGCGCGACCCGCTGACCCTGCTCGCCCTCTCGCTGAACGGCGAGCCGCTCTCCCTCGACCACGGCTTCCCGGCCCGCATCATCGCGCCGAACCGGCCGGGCGTCCTGCAGACCAAGTGGGTCTCCCGGCTGGAGGTCATCTGATGCGTACCGTGCGGGCCGTGCGCATGGTGGCGGGCGGGGCCGGGGTCGCTGGCATGGCCTTCGGTGCGTGGCTGCTGCTGACGGATCGCCAGGTCAAGGCCCCGCTGGCGGTGTTGGAGTGGCTGGTCGGCGCCGTGGTACTGCACGACGGTGTCCTGGTGCCGGTGGTGCTGGGGATCGGGGCGCTCCTGCCCGTACGGATCCGCCGCCCCCTCCGCGCCGCCCTGATCGTCGCCGCCTGCCTGACCGCCGTGGCCCTGCCGGTGCTGCTCCGGCCCGGGCGGCCGACCAACGCGACGGTGCTGCCGCTGAACTATCCGCTCGGCTTGCTGATCGCGCTGGGGGCCGTCGCCACAGCGACGGCGGGTTGGTGGGCGCTGCGCCTGCTCGGGCGCAAGCGGCGGCCGTAGGAGGGGGCCGGCGGCTCGTGTCATGCTGCCGTTGTGACTGATCAACGCGAGGTTGTCATCGTCCGCCGGCCAGGCCAGAGCCCTTCCGCCGAGGACGGGCTGCGGGGGCTGTTGGCGGCCTACCATCTGCAGACGGAGGCCGAGAAGGGCCAGGCCGTTGCCGGCGTGGACGAGCTGCCGGACCGCTACCGGGCGGAGGTCCTGAACCCCCGGACCGCGTTCGCCGACGATGCCGTGCTGGTGGCGTTGAGCGGGGACACCGCTGTGGGCTGCCTGGTGGTGACCGCCCCCGTCGAGGGACGGTCAGAGGTGAAAAGGCTCTGGACGGACCCGGCATCCCGGGGCCGGGGCATCGCGTCCGCCCTGGTCAGCGCCGCGCTTGCGCATGCTGCGGAGAGCGGAGTCGGCACGGTCCGGCTGTCGGTGTGGAAGTGGCGGGCAAGTGCCATCGCCCTGTACGAACGGCTTGGTTTCACCGTCACCGAGTCGTGGGACGAGCGGGACGAACTGGTGTGCATGGAGCGCACCTTGTGAGTGCCTTGTCGGGGCGGACCTTCTCCACGGCACTCGGGATCGCCGGACAGGCGTAGGGCCTGTCTTGTGGATCTCCGCGGCGTCGCGTGCCCTGGCACTGGGGGCACCTCCCAGCCCCCAGGGCTGGGGGAGCTCGCGGCGTTGTCGTCAGTCAACGACGTCCCCCAGCCTGGCGGCTGGGAGGTGCCCCCACCGCGTCGCTTCCTTCTCCCCCAGCCCTGGCGGCTGGGGGTGCCCCACCGCCTTGCGATCACAGGCGCCAGACCCCGCTCCTTCTCCCACGGAGATCCACAAGACAGACCCTAGCGCCGCAGCTCCGCGAAGCGCCGCCCCTCGACGGCCCATTCGCCGGCCACCGCCCACCCCGTGGTGGCCGCCGCGGTCCGCAGGGCCGCAGGGCCGAGGCGGGCCCAGGGGAAGTCGCGGCCGTGGTGGCCGCGGGCGTCCTGGACGCGGACGGTGAGGCGTTCGTCGACGTCGTACGGGGCGGCCTCGGCCAGCAAGGAGCCGCCGGCGGAAACGAGTTCGCGTACCCGGGTGAGGAGGGCGCGCGGGTCGCCGCCGATGCCGATGTTGCCGTCGACGAGGAGGGCGGTGGCCCACCGTCCTTCCGCCGGGAGCCGGTCGAAGACGGAGCGGCGCAGCACCGCGCCCCCGGCGCCGCGGGTGCGGGCGACGGCGGCGGGGCTGACGTCGACGCCGAGGGCGGGCAGCCGGTATGCCGCGAGGGCGGCGACCAGCCGCCCGGGTCCGCAGCCGATGTCGAGCACGGGGCCCCGGCAGCGGCGCAGCAGTGCGGCGTCGGCGGCGTCGGGGCCGGCGCACCAGCGCTCGACCTCCAGCGGGAGCAGCCAGCCGTCGGACCGGCGCAGGAAGAGCGGGCCGCGGCCGTTGTGCAGGGCCAGGGCGTAGGGGTCGTCCACCCAGGGCTCGGAGGCAGTGGCGGTCACCTGGCTCATCGGACGGCCACCCGGAGGGCCCGGGCGAAGCGGGTGCCGGGGGCGAGCGCGGCGACCTCGGCGGCGTCGGCGGCGGTGTCCACGTCACGCAGCGGCGCCAGATCGCGCACTCGGAGCCCGGCGTCGTTCAGCCTGCGCCGCTGGACGGCGCCCGTCGTGGGCGTCGACATGGGCACGCCCCGCACGAGCTCCGGGGCGGGCTCCGCGAAGCCGAGCGCCCAGAAGCCGCCGTCGGCCGCCGGGCCGAAGTACGCGTCGCAGTGCCGCCAGGCGTCCGCCGCCAGCGCCGGGGCGAGCAGCGCCGGGGTGAGCTGCGGGGTGTCCATCCCGATCAGCAGCGAAGGCCCGTCGCACCCGGCGAAGGCCGCCGCGAGCCGTTCGTCCAGGCCGCCCGGCACCTGCGGTACGACGTCGAAGCCGGCCGGCAGCCACGGCCCCGGCGCCCCTTCCAGGACCAGCACCCGGCGCCGCGCGGGGGCGCGCAGAACGGCGTCGAGCGTGTCGGCGAGGGCCGCCTCGGCCAGGGCGGCGGCCTCGTCCGGGCTGTACGGCGGCGTCAGGCGGGTCTTGACCCGGCCGGGCAGCGGCTCCTTGGCGATGACGAGCAGGGTGGTCATCGCACGCCACCCGCCGGTTCCGCCAGCACGGCCCGCATGTCCCGTACCGCGTGCCAGGTCCCGCGCCATGTGCCGGTGACCTTGGAGCGTCCCGTACGCGGGTGGTACGGCACGTCCGTCTCCCGTACCCGCCAGCCCGCGTCGGCGGCCCGGACCAGCATCTGCAGGGGGTAGCCGGAGCGGCGGTCGGCCAGGCCGAGGGCGAGCAGCGGTTCGCGGCGGGCGGCGCGCATCGGCCCGAGGTCGCGCAGCCGAAGGCCCGTACGGCGGCGGATGAGGCGGGCCAGCTCCAGGTTGGCCAGACGGGCGTGCGGCGGCCAGGCGCCCCGGTCGACGGGGCGTCGGCGGCCGAGTACGAGGTCGGCGGAGCCGTCCAGCACCGGGTCGGCGACGGAGGGCAGCAGCCCGGGGTCGAGCGAGGCGTCGCAGTCGCAGAAGCAGACCACGTCGGCCGTCGCGGCACGCAGCCCGGCGTGGCAGGCGGCGCCGAAGCCGCGCCGGGATTCCCGCACCACGTACGCGCCCAGGGATGCGGCGAGCTCGGCCGAGCCGTCCGTGGAGCCGTTGTCGACCACGATCGCGCGCCAGCCGGGCGGGATCCGTTCCAGCACCCAGGGCAGCGCGGCCGCCTCGTCGAGGCAGGGCAGCACAACATCCACAACACAAGGAGAGTCGGTCACGCCTCTGACAGTACGAACGGGAATCGGGACATTCAGGACCTCGGCTCCTTACGAAACAAGGACGTCCCCCACCCGGCCCCCTTCCGGGGATCCGGCGACCCGTCGCCGGTGCAAGACTCAAAACGTGACCACCGCCCCAGAAACCACCCCCCGCCGGATCCTCGTCGTGGACGACGACCCGACCGTCGCCGAGGTCGTCGCCGGCTACCTCGCCCGCGCCGGCTTCGCCGTGGACCGGGCCTGCGACGGCCCCGCGGCGGTGGCGCGCGCGGTGGCCGTACGGCCCGATCTGGTCGTCCTCGACCTGATGCTGCCGGGGCTGGACGGGCTGGAGGTGTGCCGCCGGATCCGGGAGGAGCAGGGCCAGGTGCCGGTGGTCATGCTGACCGCGCGGGGAGACGAGGACGACCGGATCCTCGGCCTGGAGGTCGGCGCGGACGACTACGTCACCAAGCCCTTCAGCCCGCGCGAGCTCGTCCTGCGCGTCGAGTCCGTCCTGCGCCGGGCGGGCGCGGCGACCACCCCCGCCACCGCCCCCGCCGGGCAGCCGTGGCTGAGCGCCGGGTCGCTCGCCCTGGACCCGGTGGCCCGGCGCGCCCTCCGTTCCGGCAGCGAACTCGCCCTCACCATCCGTGAGTTCGACCTGCTCGCCTTCTTCCTGCGGCACCCGGGCCGGGTGGTCGGCCGCGAGGAGCTGATGCACCGGGTGTGGGGCTGGGAGTTCGGCGACCTGTCCACGGTGACCGTCCATGTGCGGCGGCTGCGCGAGAAGGTCGAGGACGACCCGGCGCGGCCCCGGCTGATCAGCACCGTGTGGGGCGTCGGCTACCGGTTCGATCTGCCCCTGCCCGACGGGCAGACCGACGGGCAGGCGGATGGGCAGGCCCACGGGCAAGGGGAGGCCACTGATGCATGACCTGCTCCTCATCGCCGCCTACGCGGCCCTCGGCGCGGCCACCGCCGGTGTCCTCGGCTCGATCGCGCTGCGCCTGCTGCGGCACCGCTCGGTCGCCCTGTCGCTCGCCGTCGTCGCGGCCGTCACGGTCGCCGCGATGCTCGCCGGGACGCTGTCGGTGGCGTGGGCGATGTTCCTGTCCTCGCACGACCTCGGCGTCGTCACGACGGTCTGCGCGATAGCCGCCGTCGTCTCGCTCGTCATGGCGCTGATCCTCGGCCGCAGCGTCGTCGCCGGCAGCCGCGCCCTGGCCGCCGCGACCCGCGCCTTCGGTGACGGCGACGGCTTCGCCGCGCCGGACGCCGCCCCCACCGCCGAACTCGCCGAGCTGGGCCGCGAACTGGCCGCCACCAGCGCCAGGCTCGCCGCCTCGCGGGAGCGCGAGCAGGCCCTCGAAGCCTCCCGGCGGGAGCTGGTGGCCTGGATCTCGCACGACCTGCGCACCCCGCTCGCCGGTCTGCGCGCGATGGCCGAGGCCCTGGAGGACGGTGTCGCCGACGATCCCCCGCGCTACCACGCCCGGATCCTCGCCGAGGTGGAACGGCTCAGCGAGATGGTCGGCGACCTCTTCGAACTCTCCCGCATCCAGGCGGGCGTCCTGGCCCTCGCGCCCACACGCATGTCCGCGTACGACCTCGTGGGCGACGCCATAGCCGGTGCGGACCCCCTGGCCCGGGAGCACGGCGTCCGGCTGGTCGGCGACGGCGTGGAGGCCGTGCCGGTCGAGGTCGACGGCCGTGAGATGACCCGCGTACTGGCCAATCTGCTCGTCAACGCCATCCACCGCACCCCGGCCGACGGCACCGTCGCCGTGGCCGCGCACCGCCTCGACAACTCGGTCGTCCTGTCCATCACCGACGGCTGCGGCGGCATCCCCGCCGAGGACCTCCCCCGTGTCTTCGACACCGGCTGGCGCGGCACCGACGCCCGCACCCCGCCCGCCGGCGCCGGCCTGGGCCTCGCCATCGTGCGCGGCATCGTCGAGGCCCACTCCGGCCGCGCGGCGGTACGGAATGTTCCGGGCGGCTGCCGCTTCGAGGTCGTGCTGCCTGCGGCGGGCTGAATCCGGATGCGCCCGAGCCGGTGGGCGCCGTAGCGTGCACCGCATGGGTATCGAGCCGAGCGCTGAGCACGGGGACCGGCAGCAGGATCTCGTCGTCCGGGTGGTCCGTGAGGACGACATCGACGAGTGGGGCCGGGCCGTACAGGCCGGCTTCCTGGCCCCGTTCCAGAAGGACGACATGGGCTGGCGGAGGCGGACCTTCGAGCCCGGCCGCTGGTTCGGCGCGTACGACGGGGCCCGCTGCGTCGGGACGTTCCGCAGTATCCCCTTCGACCTCACGGTGCCGGGCGGCGCGACGCTCGCCGCCGACGGGGTCGCGAGCGTGACGGTGACGGCCACGCACCGCAGGCGCGGTCTGCTGACCCGGATGATGGAGCTGGACCTGGCGACCGCGCACGCGCGTGGGGAGGCCGTGTCGATCCTGATGGCCGCCGAGTACGCCATCTACGGCCGCTACGGCTTCGGCCCGGCCGTCCGGAAGGCGGGGTACGAGATCGCGCTTTCCTCCTCAGGCGGTCTGCGGCCGGGCGTCGGCACCGGCGGCGCGGGCCGTATCGACCTCGCGACGATGGAGGAGTTGCGCAAGGTCGGGCCGGAGCTGCACGACCGGCACCGCGTGACGCAGCCCGGCGCGATCAGCCGCCCGGCATGGTGGTGGCAGTGGTACACCGGCGAGATCGCCCGGCCGGGCGCGTCGCCCTTCAAGGAGCCGTTCGTCGCGCTGCACCGGGCGGCCGACGGCGAGGTGACCGGGCTGCTGGCCTACCGCGTCGAGAGCGGCTGGGGCGACGGCCGCCCGGACTGCACCCTCACCGTCCTCGACCACATGGCCACCGACCGCGAGACCGCCGAGGCGTTGTGGCGGTACGCCTTCTCGGTGGACTGGGTGCGCAAGGTCGTGGTCGACAACATCGCGCCCGACGATCCGCTGCCGCTGCTGCTCAACAACCCCCGGGCGGCCCGGCCGACGTCCGAATCCATCGACTCCCTGTGGCTGCGCGTCCTCGACGTGCCGGCCGCCTTCGGCGCTCGTACGTACCGGGTGCCCGGCCGCACCGTCCTGGAGGTCGCCGACCCGGCGGGCTACGCGGCCGGGCGCTGGGCCGTCGAGGCCGCCGCCGACGGCACCGGCAGGGCCACCCGCACCGAGGACCCGGCCGACCTGTCGATGGACGCCGGCGCCCTGGGCTCGCTCTACCTCGGCGGCGAGTCGGTCCCGCGCCTCACCGCCGCCGGGCTGGTCCGCGAACTGCGCCCCGGCGCCGCCCTGGAGGCCGACCTGCTGCTGCGCAGCGCCGTCGCTCCGTGGTGCCCGGACGACTTCTAGACCGGGGCGTTCACAGCTCGGCGATGCCGTCCTCGAAGCGGACGGCCGGTTTCCAGCCGAGCTCGTCGCGCAGCCGCCGCGAGGAGGCCGTGATGTGCCGGACGTCGCCGAGCCGGTACTCGCCGGTGACGACGGGGGCCGGGCCGCCGCAGGCCGCCGCGAGCGCGCTCGCCAGCTCGCCCACGGTGCGCGGCTCGCCGCTGCCGACGTTGTACGCGCGCAGCTCCCCCGGCGCGGTCCCGTCGGCGCCGAGCGCGGCGAGGTTCGCCGCCGCGACGTCCCGTACGTGGACGAAGTCGCGCCGCTGGCCGCCGTCCTCGAAGACCCGCGGCGCCTCACCGCCGGCCAGCGCGGAACGGAAGAGGGCGGCGACGCCCGCGTACGGCGTGTCGCGGGGCATGCCGGGGCCGTAGACATTGTGGTAGCGCAGCGAGACCGCCCGCCCCTGGACGGCCCGGGCCCAGGCGGCGGCCAGGTGCTCCTGGGCGAGTTTGGTGGCGGCGTAGACATTGCGGGGGTCGGCCGGGGCGTCCTCGCCGACGAGGCCGGGGCTGAGCGGCTCCCCGCACAGCGTGCACGGCGGCTCGAACTGCCCGGCGTCGAGGTCGGCGACCCGCCGGGGCCCGGGGCGTACGGTGCCGTGCCACTCACAGTCGTAGCGCCCCTCGCCGTAGACGACCATCGACCCGGCGAGCACCAGCCGCCGTACGCCGCTCGCGGCCATCGCGGCGAGCAGCACCGCCGTGCCGAGGTCGTTGCGGCTCACGTATTCGGGCGCGTCGGCGAAGTCCTTGCCGAGGCCGACCATGGCGGCCTGGTGGCAGACCGCGTCGACGCCGCGCAGCGCTTCGTCGACGGCCGCACGGTCGCGTACGTCGGCGTGCGGCCCGGGGCCGTTGGCGTCGAGGACGCGGACGCCGAGCCCGGCTGCGGTCAGGGCGGTGACGATGTGGGAGCCGATGAAACCGGCCCCTCCGGTGACGAGTACCAGCATGGGGCCGACCGTAGGTCACAAACCCGGCTGTCGGGCGGCGGCGGGCCCCGACGTCACAGCTCCGTAAGAGCCGGCACCTCCAGCGTCAGCGTCCCGGCGTCGGCGTCCAGGACGGCCGGGACCCCGAGCGGCACGGTGAGGGAGCTGTCGCAGTGCCCGAAGCCCAGCTCCTCCACGACCGGGACGCCCAGGCTGCCGAGCCGGTCCAGCAGGACCGCCCGCACCTCCTCCGGCGGCCCGCAGTCGCGCCAGGAGCCGAGGGCTATGCCGGCGACGCCGTCGAGGAGGCCGGAGCGGAGCAGTTGGGTGAGGAGCCGGTCGAGCTGGTAGGGCCGTTCGCCGATGTCCTCCAGGACGAGGATGCCGCCGCTCAGGCCGGTCCGGGCGTGCGGGGTGCCGATGTCGGCGGCGAGCATCGCCAGGCAGCCGCCCACCGTGACGCCGCCCGCCCGGCCGGGCACCAGGGGCGCGGCGGTCGCCGAGGTGAGGGTCCGCACGGTCTCCGGCTCGAAGAGGGTCCGGCGCAGGTGCTCGCGGGTGGGCTCGTCCTTGGTGAAGGCGACACCTGCCGCCACCGGCCCGTACAGCGTGGCGAGGCCGAGGCGCCGGGCGAACGCCTCGTGAAGGACCGTCACATCGCTGAAGCCGATGAAGACCTTCGGGCCGGCCGCCGCCAGGGCATCCCAGTCGAGCAGGTCGATCATGCGCTGCGCGCCGTAGCCGCCGCGGGCGGACATCACGGCGGCCACGGCCGGATCGCACCAGGCGTCCTGGAAGTCACGGGCACGCGCTTCGTCGTCCCCGGCGAGATAGTCGAGGCGGGGGTGCCGGTCCAGGACGTGCGGGGCCACGACGGGGTCGAGGTCCCAGCCGCGCAGGATGTCGAGCCCCACGTCGAGCCGCTCGGGCACCACGGGCCCGCTGGCGGCGACCACGGCGACGCGGTCGCCCGGCGCGAGCCGGCGGGGACGGAGCAGTGGCGTGAGGGTGGTCATGTGGCGAGCTCCAGACGCGGTACGGCGGGCGGGTCGAAGCCGAAGGTCTGCCCGTACAGCGACAGTTCGGCCTCCAGGGAGGCGATCATGGTGTCCGCGCGGCGGAAGCCGTGTCCCTCGCCCTCGAAGGAGAGGTACGCGTGCGGGATGCCGCGCCCGGCGATCCGCTCCAGGAAGCGTTCGCACTGCACGGGCGGGCAGATCACGTCGTCCAGCCCCTGGAGCAGGAGGAAGGGCGCGCTGATCCGGTCGGTGCGGTTGATCGTGGAGCGCTCGCGATACCGCTCGGGGACCTCCGCCAATGGGCCGATGAGGGATTCCAGGTAGCGGGACTCGAAGTCGTGGGTCTCGCCGTTGGCCGCCCAGCTGTAGAGGTCGAGGATGGGATACCTGATCGTGCCGCAGGCGTAGAGGTCGCTCGAGGCCAGCGAGGCCCCGCTGGTCCAGCCGCCCGCGCTGCCGCCCCGGATGCCGAGCCGGGTGCCGTCGGCGCCGCCCTCGTCGGCCAGGGCCCGGGCGACGGCGGCGCAGTCCTCGACCTCGACGACTCCCCACTGTCCGCGCAGCCGTTCGCGGTAGGCGCGGCCGTAGCCCGTCGAGCCGCCGTGGTTGACCTCGACGACGCCGATGCCGCGCGAGGTGAAGTAGGCGACCTCCAGATCGAGGACGAGCGGGACCCGGCTGGTCGGGCCGCCGTGCACCCACACCACGTACGGCGGCAGTTCCCCTTCGGGCGCGGCGAAGCCGGGGTTGCGCGGCGGGTAGACGTGGGCGTGGATCTCGCGGCCGCCGGGGCCCGTGAAGACCCGCTCGACGGGATCGGGGAGGTAGTCCGGGTCCACGGTGTCGTGGTGGGCGGCGCCGATGACGCGGGCCCGCCCGGTGGCGGTGTCGAGCTCGACGACCTCGTGGGCGGTGCGCGGGCTCGCGGCGGTGCCGATGACCCTGGTGCCGGACGCGGTGAGCTGGCCGCCGGCCCACTCGGTCCACGGCCCTGCGGCGTCGGTGAGTTCGCCGGTGGCCGGGTCGAGCAGGCCCAGACGGAGCGCGCCCCTGCCGTGCAGGACCGCGATCAGCCCGGTGTCCAGCGGCGTGAACCAGCGGGCCCCCATCTGCCAGCCCGGTCCGGCGAACTCCTCCTCGCGCGGGCACAGGTTGACCGCCTCCCCGGTCCCGGGGTCGACGCGGTGCAGGTTCCACCACCCGGTGCGGTCGGTGGCCGCCAGCAGGGAGCCGTCCACGGCCCATTCCGCCTGTGCGACGGACTCCTCGGGGCCGCCGATGAGGGTGCGGGTCCCGGTGAAGCGGCCGTCCTCCGCGATGTCGGCGATCTTCAGCTCGGTGCCGTCCCAGGGCATACGGGGGTGGTCCCAGGCGATCCACACCGCCTGCCGCCCGTCCGGGGACAGCCGGGGCGCGGTCACGAACCGGTGGGCGTCGTCGGACAGTTCGCGCACCGCGTCCCGGTCCTCGGCGGCGGAGCCGTCCAGCGGCACGGCGGCTGTCACCCGGCGCACATCGCTCGGCCCGTCCCCCGTGTACTCCTCCAGGACGCACCACACCTCGCCCCGGTCCAGGCGCACCTGGGGGTCGGCCCAGCGCAGCCCGCCGCCCACGGACGACACCGGGGTCAGCGGTCTCGGCTCGGCGCCGGGCTCGTCGGGCTCGTACGCGTACAGCCGCTGATCGGGGAAGTGGGAGAACACCACCAGAGGGCCGCCGCCCGATCCGGTCGTGCCCGCCCAGGCGCGGCCGCCGTACTCGATGACCCGGGTCCGGACGTTCCAGGGCGCGGGGAGCACCGATGCCGTGCTGCCGTCGGCCCGGCGCCGCACCAGCGCGCGACGGCCGCCCTCGGCCGGACGGGGTTCGGTCCACCACACCTCGTCGCCGACCGTGCCGGGGTATTCGGGGCGTCCGTCGTGGGACGCGGCCGTCCCCGCGTCGATCGGCGACTCCCAGGCGCCGTAGGACGCGACGCGGGTCATACGGCGTCCCCGCCCATCAGGAAGCGGTCGAGCACCCGGACGCCGAAGTGCAGCGCCTCGACCGGCACCCGCTCGTCGACCCCGTGGTACATCCCCGCGTAGTCGAAGCCCTCGGGCAGCTTCAGCGGCGAGAAGCCGTAGCCGGTGATCCCGAGCCGCGAGAACTGCTTGGCGTCGGTGCCGCCGCCCATGCAGTACGGCACCACATGGCCGTCGGGGTCGAAGTGCCGCAGCGCCTCGGCCATCGCCGCGTAGGTCGGCGAGTCCAGCGGGGCCTGCAGCGGGATCTCCCGGTGCTGGAACTCCCAGTCCACCTCGGGCCCGGTGAGCAGGTCCAGGGTCTTGGCGAACTCCTCCTCGCCGCCCGGCAGCATCCGCCCGTCCACGTACGCGGTCGCATGGCCCGGGATGACGTTGATCTTGTAACCGGCCTGCAGCATCGTCGGGTTGGCGCTGTTGCGGACGGTCGGCTCGACCAGCGCCGCCGCCGGGCCGAGCTTGGCCAGCAGCGCGTCCACGTCGTCGAAGTCGGGTTCGATGTCGTGCAGCGCGGCCAGTTCGGTCAGCGCCGCCCTCACGGTCGGGATGATCCGCACCGGCCATTCGTGCTCGCCGATCCGGGTGATCGCGGCCGCCAGCCGGCTCACCGCGTTCTCCCTGTTCACCTTCGAACCGTGGCCCGCGCGGCCGTGGGCGGTCAGCTTCAACCAGGCTGTGCCCCGCTCCCCCGCGGCGACGGGGTAGATCCGCAGGCCGCCGCCGGCGTGGAAGGTGAAGCCGCCCGATTCGCTGACGCCCTCCGTACAGCCCTCGAAGAGGTCGGCGTGCTCGGAGGCCAGGAAGGCGGCTCCGTACGCCGCGCTGTCCTCCTCGTCGGCGGTGAAGGCCAGCACGATGTCGCGTGGCGGCCGCCGGCCCTCGCGGGCCCAGGAACGCACCATGGCGAGCACCATCGCGTCCATGTCCTTCATGTCGACGGCGCCGCGTCCCCACACCACGCCGTCCCGCACCTCGCCCGAGAACGGGTGGACGGTCCAGTCGGCGGCCTCCGCCGGCACGACGTCGAGGTGTCCGTGGACGAGCATGCCCGGCGCCGCGGGGTCGGTGCCCTCGATGCGGGCCACGACATTGGCCCGGCCCGGTGCCGACTCCAGGATCCGCGCCTCGATTCCGGCCTCGGCCAGCCACTCGGCGACATACTCGGCGGCCGCGCGCTCGTTGCCGTCCCCGCCGCCCCGGTTGGTCGTGTCGATCCTGATCAGGTCCGAGGTGAACCGCACCACCTCGTCCATCGCCTGCTGGTCAGCCTGGTCAGCCATACTGTTCCTCCACCGCCGCCGATACGACTGTTGTCACCGCTTTGAAGCACCGGATGCCCTCGTACATGGTCGGCGAGGTGTACGTCACCCGCCGCTCCCCGGTGCGCTCCACCCCGGGCACCACGGTGGCCGCCCCCGCCAGATGGACGGCGTCGAACTCCAGCTCGACGCCGAAAGGTCCGCCCTCGCGCGGCTCGTGCCGCACCGCGAGCGCGGCCGCCTCCTTCGCCGCCGCCCGGATGTCCGCCGCCGTCCGGGCCGGCGGCCGGCACACTGCCGCATACCGTGACACATAGTCCTTCACAGCGACGGTACGGGCCTGCGGCGCATAGCTCTTCGCGTCGATCCCCGTCCGGTCATCACCGGTCACCAGCACCACCGGCACCCCGTACTCGGCGACGACCAGCGCGTTGAGGTACCCCTCGCTCGCCA
This sequence comes from Streptomyces sp. NPDC059373, assembly GCF_042751495.1. Taxonomy (NCBI): domain Bacteria; kingdom Bacillati; phylum Actinomycetota; class Actinomycetes; order Kitasatosporales; family Streptomycetaceae; genus Streptomyces; species Streptomyces sp. NPDC059373. Next base: position 103,580 of record NZ_JBHYXC010000024.1, read on the forward strand.
TCTCACCGTCGACCCACACGCCGGTGATGGAGTTGGCCAGATAGGTGTGCGCCAGCACCCCCTCCGTGCCCGCGCCCGTGTGGTAGCCGACGAACGCTATGCCGTCCACGTCCCCGTGCTGCACGCCCTCCACCATCGACAGGTCCTTGTGCCTGCCGGTGAGCATCTGGGCGCGCTCGTCGAGCCGCTCCAGGAGCAGATTGCGCATACTCCAGTGCGCCTCGTTGACCAGCACCTCGTCGGCGCCACCGTCGTAGAACCCGGCGATCGCCGCATTCACATCCGACGTGAACATGTGCCGGCAGCGCTGCCACTGCTCGCTGCCCGGCAGCACGTCGGCGGGCCACGTCACGCCGGTGGCGCCCTCCATGTCGGCCGAGATCAGGATCTTCATGGGACGTCACGCTACGCGGTGCGCGCCGCTCGCTCCAGGGCCCCCTCCGGCCCTGTGGATAACTCCACCGGCACAGACCTCTGGCGCCCCGCCGCAGTGGCTCCCTCGCCGGACCGGTCAGCCCCGGCGCCCCGCCACCAGCCAGTTCGTCGGCACCTGGATCCGCGTGCCGTCGGCCGCGTACTCCGTCGTGGTCAGCGGAAGCGCCCCCTGCTCCAGCACGTCGAGCCCGGCCGACCGGAAGAAGCCGGGAATCGCCTCGTCCGGGACCTCTCCCGGTGCGATGCCGTGCGCGAAGACCGCCGCGAGTTTCGCGGGCGGGCCGCCCGGCTGTTGCGCCAGCCCCATCAGTACGCCCTTGGCCGCGCCCGCCAGCTCGTCGGCGAAGGCCCGTCCCCGTACGCCGAGCAGCTCGGCGATGCCCTCGACCAGCGGGCCGCGCTCGTCCGGCTCGCACTGGTGCAGTACGCCGCGCATGTAGACGTTCGCGTCCCCCAGTTCCGCGTGCAGGGCCCGTACGGCCTCCGCGTCGGCCCCGTTGAGCTGCCGGTACTCCGCGAGGCCGCCCGGGTCCGCCCGTCGGGCGCGCTCGATGGCGGCGGCCGCGAGATCGACGCCGACCACCCGGCCGTAGCGTCCCGCCAGGAAGCGGGTCTGGGTGCCGTTACCGCACCCCAGATCGACGAGCGGGAGGGTGTCGTCGACATACCCCTCGAAGAGCGGCAGATGGCCGGCGGCCGTGACCTCCGCCTCCGAGTCCCAGAAGGCGGCCCCGGGCTCGTCGGGCACATCCCGCCAGAAGCTCTCCCACGCTTGCAGATACCCGCCGGCCACGTTCATCGCGTACTCCCCAGGAAGACCAGATCATCCGACGCACAGTCAAGATCTGAACTACAGGCGCCACTTGACCCTGGCAAGCGCCCGGCACAATCCGTGGTGAACCGTGATGCCGCGTTCGAGCCTCGCACTATCGCCGTGGCAACGACTGCTCGAACCACACCGTCTTCCCCTGCGCGGTACGGCTCGCGCCCCACTCCCGCGCCAGCCGGCTGACGATCCGCATCCCGCGCCCGTACTCGTCGTCCGGCCCGGTGCTGAGCAGCGCGGGCATGGCGTGGTCGTCGTCCGTTACCTCGCACAGCAGCGCGGTGTCCGCCCGCACGAGCCGTAGCTCGACATGCCGGGTGTGGGCGTGCCGTACCGCATTGGTGACGACCTCGCCGACCAGCAGCGCGGCCGTCTCGGCCGCCCCCGCGAGGCCCCAGCGCTCAAGTGTGTCGCCGGTCAGCCGACGCGCCCGGCCCACCTCGCGTGGGTCGAGGGCGAGTTGCCACATGGCGACGTCCTCGCGCGGGATGCCGTTGAGCCGGGCCATGAGCAGCGCGACGTCGTCCTTGCGGCCGCCGGGCCGGTTCAGGGCGCGGATGATGGTGTCGCAGGCGTCGTCCATGGACGCCGCCGGATGGGCGGCGCTCTCGCACAGAGCGGCCAGCCCCTGCCCGATGTCCTGGCCGCGCACCTCGACCAGCCCGTCCGTGCAGAGCACCAGCCGGTCGCCGGGCGCCACCCGCACCTTCACCGTCTCGAAGGGCACACCGCCGATGCCGATCGGCGCGCCGGTCGGGATCTCCAGCAGCTCGCTCCGCCCGTCCACCGCCCTGACCAGCACCGGCGGGATATGGCCGGCGTTGCCGATCAGCAGCTCGGACTCGACCGGATCGTAGACCGCGTACAGACACGTCGCGAGATAGTGCTCGCCGAGCCGCTGCGCCAGGTCGTCGAGATTGCGCAGCAGCTGCGCCGGCGGCATGTCCATCGCCGCCATCGTCTGCACGGCGGTCCGCAACTGCCCCATCATGGCGGCCGAGTTGAGGCCATGCCCCATCACGTCGCCGACGACGAGTGCCAGCCGCGATCCCGGCAGCTTGATGGTGTCGAACCAGTCGCCGCCGACCCTCCCCAGCCTGGTCCCGGGCAGATAGCGGGTGGCCACGTCGCATCCCGGCATGCGCGGGGTGATCTGCGGCAGCATGCTGTCCTGGAGCGTGTCGGCGACGTTCTCCTGGTAGGTGTACATCCGCGCGTTGTCGAGCACGAGCCCGGCGCGCGCCGCCAGTTCGGCCCCCGTCACGCGGTCCATGTCGTTGAAGACCGGCCGCTCGCCGTGCCGCAGCAGGATCATGAAGCCGAGCACCACATTGCGCGCCTTCAGCGGCACGACGAGCATCGACCGCCCGGTGATCAGCGGCCGGATGTCCCGCTTCTCGAACTGCGAGGCGATCGCGTCGCCCATCGGCTCGGTGATCCGGGGCACCAGCACCGGCTGACCGCTGGTCATGCACTGGAAGAAGGGTGTGTGCTCGGGGAAGGGCATCGACTCACCGACCGGCACCACGTCGTCCCAGCGCCCCGGCTCGTCGTTGTGCTCGAGCGCGACCCGGTACCACATGGTGGTGACGTCCGGCGGTCCGTCCGGGAAGCCCTCGCCCGCGAGCACCTGCTCACGCAGATAGGTCCCGGCGACGTCGGTGAAGCGCGGGACGACTGCCGCGCTGACCTCCTGGATCGTACGGGCCAGGTCGAGGGAGGATCCGATGCGGCCGCTGACCTCGTTGAGGAACTCCAGGCGCTCGCGTACGGCGGCGTATTCGAGGTCGTCCTCGATCGCTCCCGTCCGCTGTGGCGCCCGCGCGCCGACGGCCGCGCCCGCCGCTCCAGCCGCGCCCGCCTCCGCCGCATCGGCCGGCCGCCCCGTCGGCCTGCGGCGCTCGACCCGCTTGGGCACACCCCAGTCCGGGGTCACCGGCACCCGGTCGTGCTGGCTGATCTCCAGCACCGGGTAGCCGAGTTCGAGTACCTGGGAGACGATCCGGCGGCTCTCGGCGACGCTCATGCTGGGCAGGATCTCCGGCAGCCGCCTGGCGAGGTCGTCGGCGCCCGGGAATTCCGTGTGCAGGGCGAAGCCGGGGGCGATCCGCTCGAACTCGTCCTGGCTTTCCGCCTCCTCGGGCGGTGTGTGCAGGAGCCCGGCATCCGCGGCCAGCACCAACAGCCGTTCCGGCCCCGGGCCGACCAGCGGATACGCCCACCACAGGACGTCCACCCGCTGCCCGTCGCCATCGCCGGCGTCAGCGTCGGCATCGGCGAAACGCGCCCGCCCGGCGGTCGGAAAGGAGGTCTCTCCGTTCAGTGACGCGTCCAGATCCGGCCCGAGATCGTCCTCGGGGTCGTACGCCGCTCCGCCGCCCGCACGGCCCGCCGCACCGACCGCCTCCGCGCCCAACGCGCCCGACACCGGCAGCAGGTCGATGGCGGGCCTGCCCAGCGCCTCCTCCTTCGCGCGCCCGAACAGCCTGCGCGCACCTGTGCTCCAGTGCGAGACCATGCCTGCGTCGTCCACGACCACCACGGCGAGCGGGATCCGGCCGGACAGACCGGAGCGGTTGTCCCCGCCCGGCGGTACCCGACGTTCCATGGCGCGCTCCCGATGCGAAGATCTGCGACTCCGCTACCACGGTACGGCTGCCGTGAGGCGGCGCGTAGGGCAATGGACGAATCCGGCGTACGCCCGCGCGCAGGCAACCACAGGAGCCCGTGTTAGCGTCCTTCTTCGCTGATCGGACTCCAGATCGAAAGGTGCGGGGTCAACACCCCACCTGGAGGAAACCCACTGTGGCCGTCCTGGAGCCGTCCCTACGCTTCCCGCCTCTGCGCCTGAATCTGCGGCACCCCGTGACGGCGGCCACCGTCCTCGCCGGCGTCCTCCTCATCGTGTGGGCGCTCTTCCTGGCCAACGACGCCGGCGACCTCGCCGCCCAGTACGCCTGGACCGACTTCGCCCTCAAGTACCCGGACTCTGCGTACAATTTGTCCTGGTACGGGGGCATGCATCCGGCTTCGTACAGTCTCTTCTCCCCCTACGTCATGGGCCTGCTCGGCGTCCGTACGACCGCCGTGCTCGCGGGCACCCTGTCGGCGACGATCGCGGCGCGGCTGGTCATGCGCTCCGGCATCGCCCGTCCACTGCTCCCCGCGCTCTGGGCGGCGTTCTCGCTCTGGTGCGACGTGGCGTCGGGCCGGGTCACCTTCGCACTCGGCGTCCTGTTCGGACTGCTGGCCGCCGAAATGGTGCTGGGCGGCACGCGCCATGTGGTGGGGGCCTCGGCGCTGGGTGCGCTCGCCACCGCGTGCAGCCCGGTCGCCGGGCTGTTCGTCGAGGTGCTGGCCGCCGCGCTCTTCCTCACCGGGCGCCGCAAGGTGGCGTACGTACTCGCCGCCGGGCCGCCGCTGGTCATCGGCGCGACGTCGCTCCTCTTCCCCTTCGACGGAGTCCAGCCCTTCGCCTGGTACTTCGCGGCGCTGCCCTTCGCCACGGCGGTGCTCGTCGCCCTGCTGGTGCCGCGCGAGTGGCGCGTCATGCGGGCCGGTGCGGTGGTCTACGCGGTCGGCATAGCCCTCACCTTCGCCATACCGTCGCCCATAGGCAGCAACGCCGAACGCCTGGCGCTGCTCTTCGGGGGTGTGGTGCTGCTGTCGGCCGCGCTGGCCGGTCGGGTCGGGGGCCGCCGGACCGTCGCCCTGTACGCGGCGTTCGCCGGCGTCGCCATCTGGCAGATCGCCAAGCCGGTCACCGACCTGATCAACACCGCCCCCGTCACCGACACGGTCCGCCACGCCGCCCCCCTGATCACCGAACTCGGCAGGCTCGGCGCCGACACCGCCCGCGTCGAGGTCGTACCGCTCCGCTCCCACTGGGAAGCCTCCGGCCTCTCCCCGTACGTCAACCTCGCCCGCGGCTGGAACCGGCAGGCCGACGTCGAGCGCAACCCCCTCTTCTACGACGGCACCCTCACCGCCACCTCGTACCGCACCTGGCTGCGCCAGTGGGGCGTCCGCTACGTCGTCCTCCCCTCCGACGCACCCGACGGCGCCGGCCTCGCCGAGAGCAAACTCATCACCTCCGCCCACCTCTCCTGGCTCCAGCCCGTCTGGCACGACACCAACTGGCAGGTCTACCGCGTCACCCACCCCCAGCCCCTGGCCGCCGCCCCCGCCACCGTCACCGACGCCGGCCCGGCCGCCCTCACCGTCAAGATCCCCTCCCCCGGCTCCTACCTCCTGCGCATCCCCTACTCCCCCTGGCTCGGCATCGAAGGCGCCACCGATTCGCTGCACGGCTGCCTCACCCAGTCCGGCACCTGGACGCGGCTCTACGCTCCGTCGGCGGGGACGTACCACATAGGCGCGCGGTACGCGCTCACCCGGGGCACGCCCTGCGAGTAGCCAATTGTCAACTCGCGGTTGACAGTTGGGAGGGTGTCAACCTAGCGTTGACACATGACGCAGCCCATTCGGCTCGATGACCTCATCGACGCCATCAAGAAGGCCCATTCCGACACCCTCGACCAGCTTTCCGACGCCGTCATCGCCGCAGACCACCTCGCCGACGTCGCCGACCACCTGATCGGCCACTTCGTCGACCAGGCACGGCGTTCCGGCGCCTCCTGGACCGAGATCGGCCGGAGCATGGGCGTCACCCGCCAGGCCGCCCAGAAGCGTTTCGTCCCCAAGGACCCCGCCACGCCCGCGGACCTCGACCCCGACCAGGGCTTCAGCCGCTTCACCAAGCGGGCCCGGAACGTCGTCATGGCCGCACACGAGGAAGCCCGTACGGCAGCCAGTCCTCAGGTCCGCCCCGAACACCTCGCCCTCGGCCTCCTCAGCGAGCCCGACGCCCTCGCCGCCGCGGCCGTCGTCGCCCTGGGCGTCCCCCTGGAAACCGTCCGCCAGGCCGTCACCGCCACGCTCCCCCCTGCGGCCGACGAGGTGCCCGAGCTCGTCCCGTACGACCAGGGCGCACGCAAGGTCCTGGAACTCACCTTCCGCGAGGCCCTGCGCATGGGCCACAACTTCGTCGGCACCGAGCACATCCTGCTCGCCCTCCTGGAGCTCGAGGACGGCACCGGCGTCCTCACCGGCCTGGGCATCGACAAGGCGGCCGCCGAAGCCAACATCACCAGCGCCCTGGCCGCCGCGAGCAAGCACCAGCGGTGACCCGCTGGGCGGTGCCGAACCACGCCTCCGCCAGCGAGTCCAGCGTGGGTTCCGGCGGCGCCGGCAGCACCCTGAAGTACCAGGGCAGATTGCCGTAGACGTGCAGGAGCGTGTGCGCGAGCAGTTCGCGGGGCGGGAAGACGTGACCGTAGGCGGCCATGATCCGGCCGAGCAGACGTGGGTCGCCGCGCGAGACGAAGACGCCGACCGCGACGAAGTCGTAGGCGCGGTCGCCGATCATCGCGGGCTCGAAGTCGAAGAGCCCGCTCAGCGTCCACCGGCTCGCATCGACGAGCAGGTGCTCGCGCATCACCTCGGTGTGCAGCAACACCCGCTCCGGGTCCTCGGCCAGCGGCACGGACTCGAGGAACTCCGGTATCTGTTCGAGCCACACCTCAGGAAGTCCGCGCTCACGCTGCTGCTCCACCGCCGCCGCGCGCTGCCCGGCGAGGAAGGAGCCCCATGCCTTCGGGCCGAGCGCATCGCTCAACGGCGCCGCGTCGAGGGCATGGAGCCCGGCGAGCAGTTCCCCGGTCGCAGTGGCCAACCGGTCCTGGTCCGCCCCCGTCGCGCGCGGCCACGCCCCGGCCAGCCCCTCACCGGGGAGCTGCGACATCAGGACGTAGCGCCAGCCGCTCTCGTACTCGCCGCAGGCGTGGAGTTCGGGGGTCGCAACGGGCAACCTGCCCTGGATGTGGTCCAGAACCCGCGCTTCCGCGACCCCGTCCCCGGCGCAGACGGTGGGATACAGCTTGAGCACATGGCGGTCACCGACCGCGTAGACCGGCACCGAGCCCTCGGGGTAGCGGCGAAGGGACTCGCCCCCGAGGCCCAGCCGGGCCGCCAGCCGCTCGGCGCCGGGCCGCACGATCTCCTCGTGGCCGACGACGGCATCCCACTGTTCGTCCGTGTGCACGGCAGGCAGCATGCCCCGGAGCCTAGTGCCGCGCCCGCACGACTCGTTTGTTCGTCAGTCCTCGTGCCCCAGCTGGAGATCCCGCTCCGTACGCCCCCCGCCCACGACCTGAAGCACCGTCGCGACGGGCGGGTACCCGGAGGCGATGACCGTGTACGCGCCGGCGGCGAGGTCGACGAAACGGAAGACGCCGTCGGCGGAGGTCGTGACCGAGTCGACGACGTTCCCGGCGGCGTCGAGGAGCGTGACGCGGGCGTCCTCGACGGGCCGGCCGCCGGGGGCGCGGACGGTGCCGCGGAGGATGGCGCCGCCGGCGAGTTCGATGTCCTGCCGGGTCTCGCGGGCGGGCTGTACCGAGACCGGCAGGGCCGCGGGGCGGTAGGCGGGGGCGGTGGTGGCGAGGGTGTACTCGCCGGAGATGAGGTCGGTGAGGGTGTACGCGCCGTCGCGCCCCGTACGGGTGGTGGCGATGACGTCGCCGCGGACGTCGGTGAGGGTCACGATGGCGTCCCGGACCGGCGTGCCGTCGGAGGTGTGGACAGCCCCGGCGAGGCGGCCGGCACCGCCGAGGACGACGTCGAGTTCGACGGGGCGGTCGCCGACGGTGACGGAGACGGCCTGCGGCTGGTGACCGCCGGCGGCGGCGATGAGGACGTACGAGCCGTTGCCGGGGGTGCTGAGGGCATAGCGGCCGTCCTCGGCGGTGGCACCGCGGCCGATCTGGCGGCCGGTGGAGTCGATGAGGGTGAGGGCGGCGCGGCCGACCGTGCTGCCGTCGGCGTGCTGGACGGTGCCGCAGACGGGGATACCGGCCGTGGACGACTCGGCCTTGCGGGCGCCGGGGACTTGGTGCTGGGTCTGGGTCACCAGGGGTTTCTCCTTGAGGAGGAAGGCGAGGAGGAAGCCGACGGCGAGCACCGGCACCAGGTAGAGGAAGATCCGCGGCATGGCGTCGGCGTAAGCCCGTACGTACGCGTCGCGCAGCGCGGCCGGCAGTGCGTGGACCAGCTGCGGGGTGATGGATTCCGGGTCCGGGAGGTCGGAGCCGCGGGGCAGCTCGACCGCGAGACGGTCGCTCAGCCGGCCGGCGAAGAGGGTGCCGAAGACGGCGGCGCCCACGGAGCCGCCGATCTGGCGGAAGTAGTTGTTGGCGCTGGTGGCGGCGCCGAGGTCGGCCGGGCGTACCGAGTTCTGGACGGCGAGGATCAGGACGGGGAGGACGAGCCCGATCCCGAGGCCCAACACCGCCATGTACGCGCTGTACTCGACCCGGGAGGTGTCCACCTTCAGCAGCGACAGCAGCCACATGCCGACCGCCGAGGTCGCCCCGCCCAGCAGCGGGTAGAGCTTGTAGCGGCCGGTACGGCTGATGAGCTGGCCGGAGCCGACCGAGGCGACGACGACGCCGAGCATCATGGGCAGCATCAGGAGCCCGGACTCGGTCGCCGTGGCGCCGTCGACCATCTGCAGGAAGGTCGGCAGATAGCTGGCGGCGCCGAAGAGCGCCACGCCGATCACCGCGCCCACCAGGGCGGTGACGTTGAAGATGCCGTCCCGAAAGAGCCGCAGCGGGATGACGGGCTCTACGGCGAACCGTTCCACCAGTACGAAAAGCAGCGCACTGGCCAGCGCGCCCGCGCCGAGGCCGATGATGACCTCCGAGCGCCAGGCGTACGTGGTGCCGCCCCAACTGGTCAGCAGGACGAGGCAGGTTGACCCGGCGGCGAGCAGCAGTGCGCCGAGGACGTCGAGGCGCGGCCGGACGGCCGGCTTGGGGAGGCGGAGGACGGTCGCGATGACAGCGAGGGTCAGGAGCCCGAAGGGGACGTTGATGTAGAAGCACCAGCGCCAGGAGGCGTGGTCGGTGAAGAAGCCGCCGATCAGCGGTCCGGCGACCGAGGCGAGGCCGAAGGAGGCGCCGATCAGACCCATGTAGCGGCCGCGTTCGCGGGGCGGGACGATGTCGGCGATGATCGCCTGGACGCCGATCATGAGGCCGCCGCCGCCGATGCCCTGGACGGCGCGGAAGGCGATGAGCTCGTCCATCGAACGCGACCAGCCGGCCAGGGCCGAGCCGATGACGAAGACGACGATGGCGAACTCGAAAACGCTCTTGCGGCCGAAGAGATCGCCGAGCTTGCCGTAGACCGGGAGCCCGATGGTGGAGGCGAGGAGGTAGGCGGTGACGGCCCAGGACATCTTGTCGAGGCCGTGCAGCTCGCCGACGATCTTGGGGAGGGCGGTCGCCACGATCATCTGGTCGAGCGCGGCGAGCAGCAGCGTGAGCATCAGCCCGAGGAAGACCAGCCGGAGCCGGCGCGGGCTGAGGCCGGAAGGTGGAGGAGAGTCCGGGGCGGGCGCGGTGTCCCCGGGGGTATCCGCCGCGTCGTCCAACCGCTCCATCAGCGTGCTGCCGCCCACGTGTCCGCTCCCCTCGTCGCGCCTGCCCTGCGAGCGACAACGATCAACAGGCGCGACGATGCTCCAAAGGGGCGCAGATCCACCCGTATCGGTGAACTACCCGTATCGGTGACCTACTTCGCCGCGCCCTCGACCTCGCCGGCGAGCCGCGCCAGGACGGCGTCGTAGATGCGGTTCAGGCCCTTGGGCGCGAAGGTGCGCTCGAAGAAGCCGCCGATGCCGCCGGCGCCGTTCCAGGTCGTGGTGGTGACGACCTTGGAGCGGCCCTCACCCGCCGGGGTGACGGTCCAGGTCGTCACCATGGACGAGTTCTGGTCGGTCTCGACGAGCTGCCCGGCCGTCGGCTCGGTCACGGCGAAGAGGATGTCCCGGATCCGCTTCTCGGTGGCCTGGAGCTTCCAGTGCACGAGGGTGCCCTCGCCCTTGCCGCCCTCGCGGACCTCGTACTCGCTGAACTGCTCGGGGAGCAGCTTCTGCCGCGTACCCGAGTAGTCCGCGAGCGCCGCGAACACCTCCTCCGGTCCCGCTTCGATCTCGCGCTGCGTGGTGGCCTCTACCTGGCCCATCTGCCCGTCCTCCGTCAGTTGCGTGGTGCTCGGTGCTCCGGGCCCAAGCATCCCACTCGACGTGATTCGCTCAGGTGTTCTATTCTCGTTTCCAGGGCAACACAAGGAGGCACCATGCGCTGGGACAACCTGAGCCGCGACGGAGCCGAGAACACGAACGTCACCACACCCGCGCTCTTCGGCACCGACGTCGTGACGCGGACGTTCGACACCCCGGAATTCCGCGGGATCACCTTCCACGAGGTGCGGGCCCGCTCGATCGTCAACCGCGTGCCGGGGGCGTCCCGCATGCCGTTCGAATGGACGATCAACCCCTACCGGGGCTGCAGCCACGCTTGTGTGTACTGTTTCGCGCGCAAGACGCACAGCTATCTCGACCTCGACTCCGGCCTGGACTTCGACTCCCAGATCATCGTCAAGGTCAACGCCCCCGACCTGCTGCGCCGCGAGCTCGTCGCGCCCCGCTGGAAGGGCGAACACATCGCCATGGGCACCAATGTCGACTGCTACCAGCGCGCCGAGGGCCGCTACCGCCTCATGCCCGGCATCCTCACCGCGCTACGGGACCGGGCCAACCCCTTCTCCATCCTCACCAAGGGCTCGCTGATCCTCCGCGACCTGGCGCTGCTCGAACAGGCGGCCCAGGTCACCGACGTCTCCACCGCCGTCTCCGTCGGCTTCACCGACCGCGAGCTGTGGCGCACCGTCGAGCCGGGCACCCCGTCACCGCAGAAGCGCCTCGACGTATGCCGGACCCTCAACGAGCACGGCATCCCCTCCACCGTCCTGATGGCGCCCGTCCTCCCCTACCTCAGCGACTCCCCCGAGCAGCTGCGCGCCACCGTCCGCGCCATCGCCGAGGCCGGCGCCACCTCCGTCACCCCACTCGTCCTCCACCTGCGCCCCGGCGCCCGCGAGTGGTACATGGCGTGGCTCTCCGTCCACCACCCTCGCCTGATCCCGCGCTACAAGGCGCTGTACGCGGACGGGTCGTACGCACCCACGTGGTACCAGCGGCGCGTCACGCGCATGGTGCACGACCTCGCCACCGAATACGGCATAGGCCCGTCACGCCGCCCGGGGACGATGCGCCGCGTCGAACCGGAACCGGAACCGGTGCCGGAAGCGGAGGCCACGCAGCTGACGCTGCTGTGATCACGTGTAGAGCAGCGACCCCGGGGTGGTGAGCAGCTCGCCCGTCTCCAACCAGGTCTTCAGGCCGGAGAGGATCATCGGCCAGCCGCCGTACAGCTCGTCGTTCGCACCCTCGCGCAAGTGGTCGTGGGTGACGGTCAGCCGGCAGGAGTCCCCGACGGGCTCGATCTCCCACGTCACCCGCGACGTGCCCTCGCTCTTCACCTCGTCGCTCCACAGCGCGACCATGCTCTGCACCAGCCTGCGCGGCGGGTCGACCTCGAGGATCTCCCCCTCGCCGAGCGGCCCCTCGGCGCCCGGCGCGCCCATCTCGTACCGCGATCCTGGCTTCCAGTCCGAGGTGATCCCGGCGCCGAAGTTGTACTTGGCCCTGATCTCGGGATCGGTGATCGCCTCCCAGAGGCGCTCGGGTGTGGTGCGGATGTAAATCTCGAAGATCTTCTCCATGGGGCTCTCCAGTTGGCGCTTGAGGCCACTGAGGCCGGCGGCCCAGGGCTCCGCGTACTTGCTCACCCACCGGTCGTGGACGAGCCGGATGGGGACGGGGTTGAGGAAGTGGAGCTTCTCGCGGCCCTGCCGCCTGGTGACCACCAGGCCGGCCTCCTCCAACTGTTTGAGGTGCTTCATCACAGCGAAGCGCGTGATGTCGAAGCGCGCCTCCAGAGCGCTGAGCGTCTGCCCGTCCGCACGGAAGAGCGCGTCCAGAAGACTGCGCCGAGTCGGGTCGGCGAGAGCCTTGAACACCGCGTCTTCCTGCATGCCTCGACGATAGGTGACCTTTTGGTCACATGTCAACGCCAGGAGGCGGCGAAGGCCCGTACGGCTGCCGGGGACGGGGGCGGCCCGGGCTCGGCGGAAGGCGGAAAACGCTGCGGAATAGGGTGCGTTCATGGCGAGCGTGAGCGTGGGCGTGCGGTCGATGACCGAGGCGGATATTGATGCGGTGTCGGCGCTGCGGGTGCGGGGGTGGCAGGCCGCGTACGCGGGGATATTGCCGCAGGGGTATCTGGATGCGATGAGCGTGGAGGCGGACGCGGCGCGCAGGCGCGAGTTCTTCGCGAACTCGTTGGGCCGGGTGGAGAACCTGGTGGCCGTCGACGCGGACGACGCGGTGGTGGGCTGGGCGGCGCACGGCCCGTACCGGGGGGAGGACGCGGCGTCGGGCGAGGGGGAGCTGTACGCGATATACGTACGCCCGGATCTCGTCGGCAGCGGCATCGGCCGGGCCCTTACGGACGCCGTGCTGGCCTCGGCCGAGGCGCGCGGCTTCTCGCGAGTCCGGCTGTGGGTCCTGGCGGACAACGCGCGAGCCCGGCGGTTCTACGAAAAGGCCGGCTTCGCCCCCGACGGCGTGGTCCAGGAGGAGAGCTACGACGGCACACCGCTGCCGGAGGTCCGCTACGCGCGGGGCCCGGCCGGCCGCTAGTGCCGTGACCGGCGATGTTTGCCCGTCAAGGAGCGTCGAGCGTGCGTACTGGGCAGTGCGACAGGGCAAAGCTTGCCGGGAGGGGCACTGGAGTCTGTTGTGAAAGTGGATCTTGACCGTGCGGCTGCGCGGCCTGCCCACCCAGTTCCACCCCAGCCTCGAACGTGTCCTGGGCCCCCGGCTCGATCACCCGGCCGTGACACACCTGCTGGAACGCTTCGGCTCCCCCGGCCGCCCATCTTCGCCATGCTCCGCGCGAACGCGCCGCCACCTGACTCGTCCACCACGACGACCGCAGACTCCGTTACCGCGGCACCATCGCCAACGACGCCTGGCTTCACGCCCGCGCCGCCGCCCTCAACCTCCGCCGGCTGATCAACCTTGGACTCACCCACGCAGGTCGCACCTGGAGAACCTCGTGCTGCCGGGTGCCGTCCTCTCCCAGAAAATCCATGGCAACCGATTGACATTCGTTTTTGGGTAGCGGATCGTCGTGGCAGCGCAACCGATTGCATAGTCACGAAGCCACGATGACCAGGCGGTCACCTGCATCGACGGTACGGAAACCCGGCACATCTACGCCATGACAGGGGACGACGTCCGTGCAAGACCGCAATCGAATGCATAGAGCGCTGGAGGGGCCATCAGCTGACCGGGGCGGAACGAAGGGCGTGGCAAGAACGATGACGTACGTCGCGAAGGACAGGCCCCGTATCGGCCGGCTCGGTGCGGGCCGGATGAGCTTCCAACTGGCGGGCCGGTTACTTGACGCGGGCCACGATGTGGCCGTGCACAACCGGACGCGCGCCAAGGCGGAGCCGCTGGCAGAGCGCGGGGCGGCCATTGTTGACCGGCCCGATCAACTCGCGTACCAGCACGTGGTGTTCGTCATGGTGTCCGCCTGAGCGGATCTGGAAGTCGTCACCACTGGCCTCCGTCGGAGTACTCACTCACCCGTAACACGCCCCGGTCTTCTGGTGGACAGCTCCACGGTGTCCACCAGATCCAACCGCCCTCGGGCTGCAGTTCGGGCACGGCGTACCACGTTCCCGGCGCAGGAACTGTTCGTGGCCAACGCCTCCTGGCACAGGCCGAAGAAACCGCACATCCGCAACACCGGCAGGCCCTCAGAACCCTGCCTTCAGCACGGACATCCCATCGGCTCAACGAAGAGTCAGGAGACGCCGACCATGAAGTGGAACAGATACTCGAAGAGAACATGGCAGGGCGCCGTCGCCGCATGCGCGCTGGCGCTCGCTGCGAGCGGCTGCGCGTCCGGCAGTGACACAGCCGCTTCAAGCCAGCGGAACGGTCCTCTGGTGATCGGGGCCTCCGTGTCCCTCACCGGTGACTTCGCCGACAACGGCAAGGCCGTGCAGCGCGGTTACCAGCTGTGGGCCGACTCGGTCAACGCCAAGGGCGGGCTGCTCGGCCGCAAGGTGGAGTTCAAGATCGTGGACGACCTGTCCAGCCCCACCCAGGTCATTACGAACTACCAGAATCTGATCAACCGGGACCATGTGGACCTGGTCTTCGGGCCGTTCTCCAGCCTGTTGACCGTACCCGCCTCACAGGTTGCCAAGCGCTACGGCTACGCCTTCCTCGAACCGGCCGGAGGTGGTCCCCAGGTATTCGCCCAGCACCTGAACAACCTCTTCTTCGTCCAGCCCGCACCGTCCGTCCGTTCCGGTGACGTGTTCGCCAAGTGGGTGCTCTCGCTACCGGCCGACAAGCGGCCCCGGACCGCCGCCTACGCCGAGCTCGACGACCCGTTCGCCGGCCCGATCGCGGAGAGTGTCCGTACCGCCTTCGAGGCCGCCGGCATCAAGACCGTCTACAAGCAGGTCTATCCGGCGGAGACCGCGGACCTGTCCCCCGTGATGTCCGGCATCGCCGCCGCCCACCCGGATGTGCTGGTTTCCGGAACGCAGAACAACGATGCGTACGCCCAGATCAAGAGCCTCGTCCAGCTGAAGTTCAGCCCCAAGTTCGTCTTCATGTCGAACGGCGCCAACTCACCCCTTGAGTTCCCCGACAAGGTGGGGGCGGCCAACACCTCGGGCATCATGTCGTCCGGCGACTGGTACCCCAGCTCGACGGCCGCCGGCAGCGCCGAGTTCGCCGCGGCCTACGTGAAGAAGTACGGCGGCACCGCAGAGCAGGTCGACAACAGCTCCGCCGAGGCGTACGCCTGTGGCCAGCTGCTCGCGGACGTCGCGAAGAAGGCCGGAAAGATCGACAACGCCACGATCATCAAGTCGCTGCACTCCGGTTCGTGGCCGACGCTGCTCGGAGACCTGGGCTGGAACGCGGACGGCGCCCCGACCTCGTCGTTCTCGTTGGTGCAGTGGCAGGGCGGCAAGCTCCTGCCGGTCTACCCCGCCGCCGCGGCCCAGTCGGCTCCCGTGTACCCCAAGCCGAACTGGGGCGGGTGAGACACGTGCACGCTCTTATCCAAGGCGTCATCCTCGGCGTCCTCACCGCCGGCGTCTTCGCGCTGATGGCCTCGGGACAGACTCTGATCTTCGGCATCATGAAGGTCGTGAACCTGGCCCAGGGTGCCATGGTCATCCTCGGTGCCTACCTCTCCTACCAGCTGTTCACCTCCTTCGGCCTGGACCCGTTCCTCGCCATCCCGGTCACTACGGTGATCATGTTCGCCCTCGGTGTCGCCGTCCAGTGGCTGTTCCTGCGGCCGCTGAAGAAGGACGACCGGTCAGAGCTCAGCCTGCTCATCACGTTCGCCGTCGCCCTGCTGATCGAGGGCGTCATGAGCATCACCTGGCACACCACCTACCGCAGCATCAACACCGGCTATGCCAACTCCAGCTGGACCCTGTTCGGCTACCAGATCACCTTGGTGCGGCTCTGGGCGTTCCTGCTGTCGCTCGCCGCGCTCGGCCTGCTCTACCTGCTGCTGAACCACACCCGGTTCGGCCGTGCTGTGCGGGCCACCGTGCAAAACCCGGAGTCGGCGAAGCTGCTCGGGATCGAGGCCGACCGCGTCTCCGCCCTCGGCTTCGGGCTTGGCGCGGCAACCGCGGCTGCGGCCGGATCGGTGTACGGGCTGCTCTACCCGTTCAATCCCGGCAGCCACTACGACCTCATCTCCAAGCTGCTGTCCATCGTCATCCTGGGCGGACTGGGCAGCGTCGGCGGGGCGGTACTCGGCGCGGTGATCGTGTCGACGTCCTCCGCGGTCGTCGCCGCCACCATCTCGCCCGCCTGGTCGGAGATGACCTTCTTCGTGATCCTCATCGCGATCCTGCTGGTGCGGCCGCAGGGCATCTTCGGTACGACAGTAAGGGGTGCATTGTGACCCGTCTCCGTGGCGCAGGCCCCATCGCCTTCTTCGCGGTCCTGGCCTCACTGCCGTCGTTCAACCTGGCCCACTGGGCCATCAACCTGCTGATCTTCACGCTGATGTTCGCGGTGATGTCCAGCGCCTGGAACCTCGTCGGCGGGTTCGCCGGCTATCCGTCCCTCGGCCACGCCGCGTTCTTCGGCATCGGTGCCTACACGGAAGCGCTCTGGTTCTCGCACCACCCGGTGAGCAGCGGCTACGAACCGTTCCTGCTGCTGCCCGCCATCGGCCTGCTTGCCGTCGTGATCGGTCTTCCCGTCGGCGCAGTGGCCATGCGAACCCGCACCGACGTGTTCGCCATCGTCACCATCACGTTGCTCTTCGTCGTCCAGGGCCTCGCCTTCAACCTTCACGGCATCACCGGCGGCGCCCAGGGGCTGGCCATTCCGACCGCTCCCTTCCCGGCTGCCACCTACGACCGGCCGTTCTACTACGTGCTGGTCGGCCTGCTCGCCCTCGCCATGGCGGTCACCTTCGCCGCCATGCGCAGCAAGGTCGGGCTGAGCCTGGCGGCGCTACGCGGGGACGAGGACAAGGCGCGCGGCATCGGCATCCGGGTGACCGGGGTCAAGCTGCTCGCGTTCGCGGTCAGCGTCGGCCTGACCGCCATGGTCGGCGCCGTGTGGGCGTACTACGAGGGCTTCATCTATCCGCAGTTCGCCGTCGATCCCCTCATCACCATCGCGATGGTCCTCATGACGTTCCTCGGTGGCCGCGCCACCCTGTGGGGCCCGGTCCTCGGTGCCTTCATCCTCGAATCCGCACAGCAGTACCTCGCCTACCAGCTCGGCGGCAGCCAGGTCTACCTCATCGCGTACGCCCTGGTTTTCCTGTTGATCATGCTGCTGCTGCCGCGCGGCATACTGCCGACCGTGCAGGACCACATCCGGCGGCGGCGCCGGCGCCAAGCCCTCGACTCCGGTTCGCCCACCCTCACGCAGCCGGCGAATGCGGCTGCGACCGCAGGAGGTGGTCAAGCATGACGGCATTGCTCGAAGTCACCGATATGACCAAGGTGTTCGGCGGCGTCCGCGCCGTGGACGGCTGCTCGTTCACCGTCGAACCGCACACCGTGACCGCGCTGATCGGACCGAACGGCTCCGGCAAGACGACCCTGTTCAACATGGTCACCGGGTACCTGGGTCCGGACAGCGGGCGAGTGCGCTTCGCCGGCCAGGATGTCACCGGTGTGGACGCCGGCACCCTGTACCGCCGCGGCCTGTCCCGCACGTTCCAGCAGGCGCGGGTGATTCCCCAGCTCAGCGTGCTGGAGAATCTGGTCGCGGCCGGTGGGTACAGCTGGCGGCAGCTGCTCACCACGCGGCGGGTCGGCCGCGCCGACCGCGACCGGGCGGGACAGCTACTGGAGGAATTCCGGCTCTCCCACGTGGCGGACCTACTCGCCTCCGAACTGTCCTACGGCCAGCGCAAGTTGCTGGAGTTCGCCGCCGTCCTCATGAGCGATCCGACCCTGGTGCTGCTCGACGAGCCGACCGCCGGCGTCAACCCGGTCATGATCGACACGATGGAGCGGCACATCCGGGAGCGGCACGAGGCCGGAATCACCTTCCTCATCGTGGAGCACGACATGTCGTTCGTGATGCGGCTGTGCGATCCGGTGATCGTCCTTGACCAGGGCAAGCGGATCTTCAGTGGCGTTCCCTCCGAGGTGCAGGCCAACGCGCTCGTCCTCGACGCCTATCTTGGGAGCTGACCATGGCACCGATTCTCACTCTGGACTCCATCGTGGCCGGCTACGGCGCGGGCGACATCCTCAAGGGTGTGGACCTGCAGATCGGAGCCGGCACCGTAACCTGCCTCATCGGTCCCAACGGAGCCGGGAAGTCGACCGTCCTGAAGACCATCAGCGGGCTGCTGCGGCCGCGACAGGGATCCATCCGTTTCCACGAGCAGGAACTCAAAGGCCTCTCGTCGAAGGCTCGGCTGCGGCTCGGCATCGTCCATGTCCCCCAGGACCGCAGTCTGTTCCCCGCGATGAGCGTCTGGGACAACCTGCTCACCGGCGGCTACACCATCCGGGATCAGAAGCTGCTCAGGGAGCGGGTGGACCGGGCCGTCGAGGCCTTCCCGATCTGCGCCAAGCGGGCCCGCGAACACGCCGGATCGCTGTCCGGCGGTGAGCAGAAGCAGGTCGAGCTGGCCCGCACCCTGGTCCTCGACCCCTCGCTGATCCTGCTCGACGAGCCGTCCATCGGCCTGGACCCGAAGTCCCGCCAGCAGGTCTTCGCCAGCATCAGGCAACTCGCCGCCACGGGCCGCACCGTGCTGCTGGTCGAGCAGAACGCCCGCTCGGGCCTGGCCGCGGCCGACTACGGCGCGGTTCTCGAGTCCGGAGTCGTCCGGCTCGTCGCCACCGGCGCCGACCTGCTCGACAACCCCGAGGTGGGCCGCCTGTACCTCGGGGCGGCGGCGCGCTGACTCAAGCACCCTCGATCGGAGGAGGCATGGCACCCTCCACCAGGGCCAAGGCACGCCGTTCAGGCGCCGCCGCGGTTGTACCGCCACTCACCGAACTGCGGTAGACGCCGCGGGGCCCGCCCTCCGGGCGGGCCC
>NZ_JBHYXC010000025.1:0-120954 GCF_042751495.1 Streptomyces sp. NPDC059373
GGGGGGGGGGGGGGGGGCGGGGCGGCCCCCCCCCCGACGCAGGGGATCACCTGCTGTTCCTGATCACCTCACACGATCAGGCCTTGCCCTTGGTGACCACCCACGTGCCATGGACCCAGTTGCCGACCGTCTCGTAACCCGAGCGGAAGGAACCGAGCCGGTTCAGCGTCAGGTTGGCCTCGGCGGTGGACTTGACGGGGGTGTAGCTGCCGGCCTCGTCGGCCGAGCCGCCGGTGGTGTTCTCGGCGACGTAGGGGAAGGGGTAGACCGGGCGGGTGGCGGTGGTGTTGCCGCTGCTGTCGACGGACGTGGTCGTCAGGCTGCTGGGGGCGTCGCCCTTGGTGACCCAGTCGGTCAAGGCGGTCAGCGCGTCGAAGGTGTCCGGGCCCTGGCCGCCGCCGCAGTGCGCGACGCCCGGGAGCAGGAACAGCCGGGCGAAGCTCTCGGTCGCCGCGGTGGAGCCCATGACCTTCTCCACGGCCTTGTAGTACGCCATGGTGCCGACGGCCGGGATGTGCTGGTCGCCGAGGCCGTGCCAGAGGATCAGCTTGCCGCCGGCCGCCTTGAACGCCTTGAGGTTCGGGTCGGTCGCGTCGTACATGCCCTCGTTGGGCTGCATGATCTTCTTGTAGTAGGCCTCGGTGAACTTGACGTCCTTGTACGTCAGGGTCGGCTGCGGGCTGTCGAAGATCTGGTAGCGGAGGGTCTCGCGGACGAAGCTGATGTCACCGGAGCCGGCGGTGGCCGTGGCGGGCGTGATGATCCCGGCCCAGTTCAGCTCGGAGCCGCGCAGCTGGTAACCCGGGTACAGCAGCTTGCCGTTCTCGTCGGTCGGGCCCGCGTAGATCCGCCGCAGGGTGGTGACCTGGTCGGCGGTCAGGCAGTAGTCCGCGGAAGTGGACGTCCGGCCGGTCTTGCACTGGATGGTGGCCGGGTCCCAGGTGCAGCTCAGGGGGTCGGCGATGATCCCGTCCGCGGGTGCGTCGCACCCCTTGAGCACGGCCGCGTGGATGTCCGCGAGGTCGGCGTTGGTGATCGTGGCCGGTCCGCCGTCGAGGTAGACGGACTGGGCGGTCCAGGCGTGCGAGAAGGTGTTCAGGGCCGTGAAGTTGTTGGCCGGGGCCCCGGCGATGATGCCGTCGAAGTCGGTCGGGTAGCGCTGAGCCTCGGTCAGCGCCTGGTGGCCGCCCTGCGAACAGCCGTCGAAGTACGAATGGGTGGCGGACTGCCCGTAGTAGACCTTGACGATGGCCTTGGCCGCCTGGGCGAGCTCGTGGTCGGACTTGTAGCCGAAGTCGGCGCGCAGGGTGGGGTCGGTGGAGAACAGTCCGCCGCCCTGGTAGTGGCCCTCGTCGCTGGAGGCGACGGCGAAGGCACCGCTGGTCAGCGGGGCGCAGCCGCTGGAGGCGGGGGCACTGGTCACGTTCACGTTGCCGCAGAGGCCGCCGCAGCCGACCTGGAGGTAGTTGGCCTGCCAGCCGGTCTCGGGCAGCTTTATCTCGAAGTGGATCTGCGGGGCGATCACGCCCTTCACGTCGCAGGCCGCCCAGGTGCCGAGCGTGTTGCTGCCGGCGGCCAGCTCGGTGGCCGAGGTGATTTCGAAGGGCACGTCGGGAACGGCGGCCGCCAGGTCCTGTGTTGCGACGCCGGCGCAGGACATGGCCGGCGCGATGCCGGAGGACGTACTGCTCGTCGCGCCGGCGTCGGCCGCGCTGGCGGGGCTGCCGGCCGGCAGCAGCAGAGCCGCGGCGGCCACCAGTCCGGCGGCGGCGGTGACCGCGGTGATGGCTCGTGCTCGGGACAGGCATGGGAACAGGCGAGGTCGCCTCATGCGAGTTCCTTTCCGGAGGAAGGGATGAAAGACGGCAAGCCGGACCCGCCCGGCGTGGCTCTGGGCGCGAAGCAGCCGTGGGCGGGTCAACGGTGCCGTGGCGGATGACCGTAGCGACGCCGAAGCATGGCGGCAATACGGAGGACAAAATTGTTGACAATCTTGTTGCTCTAGATTTAGGTTCGACAGGCACTCACTCAGGGAGGGCACGATGGCGGAAGACCCCCGTCCAGGCACCGG
This sequence comes from Streptomyces sp. NPDC059373, assembly GCF_042751495.1. Taxonomy (NCBI): domain Bacteria; kingdom Bacillati; phylum Actinomycetota; class Actinomycetes; order Kitasatosporales; family Streptomycetaceae; genus Streptomyces; species Streptomyces sp. NPDC059373. The sequence goes on from NZ_JBHYXC010000025.1 coordinate 2,072, forward strand.
GGAGCAGGCCAAGCAGCACGCACTGGCGATGCTCAGGCAGGCGATCATGCGCGGCGACATGGCACCGGCTCAGCGGCTGGTGGAGAACGAACTCGCCGAGCAGTTCGGTGTGACGCGGGCCAGCATCCGGGCGGCGCTGATCGACCTGGCGTCCGAGGGGCTGGTCGAGCGGATCCGCAACCGCGGATCACGGGTGCGGGTGGTGACCGTCGAGGAAGCCGTGGCCATCACCGAATGCCGCATGGCCCTCGAAGCGTTGTGCGCCGCCAAGGCGGCCGTCGCGGCCGGCGACGAGCAGCTGACCGAACTGGCGGACCTCGGCGCGGCGATGTCCAAGGCCGTCGCCGACGGCGAGCCGGTGACCTACTCCGAGCTCAACCACCAACTGCACGACCGGATCAGGGAGTTCTCCGGTCAGCAGGTGGCCGTGGAACTGCTGGAGCGGCTCAACGCGCAGCTGGTGCGTCATCGTTTCCAGCTCGCGCTGCGCCCGGGTCGCCCGCAGCAGTCCCTGAACGAGCATCTGGCCATGATCGAAGCGATCACGGCCAGGGACCCGCAGGCAGCCGAATCGGCCGTCCGTGCCCACCTCTGCAGTGTGATCGACGCGCTTCGCGACTGACAGCACCGGGGGCGGGCGCACAACTGTCACCAAGGAGATCTGAGCAATGACGCACGGCAATGCGCCCGCCACCCCACGATCGACACTTGTCGTCACCGCGCACGCGGGGGACTTCGTGTGGCGTGCGGGGGGAGCCATCGCCCTGGCCGCCTCCCGGGGGGAGAAGGTCACCATCGCGTGCCTGACCTTCGGCGAGCGCGGTGAGTCCGCCAAGGCATGGCGCGAGGGCAAGAAGCTGGACGAGATCAAGGCGATACGCCGCGACGAGGCCGAGCGCGCGGCCGCGACACTCGGCGCCGAGGTGCGCTTCTTCGACGCGGGCGACTACCCGCTCCTCGTCAGCCCCGAACTCACCGACCAGCTGGTCGAGATCTACCGCGAGACCCAGCCGGACGTCGTCCTCACCCACCCGACCGAGGACCCCTACAACGGTGACCACCGGGCCGCCAACCGGATGGCACTGGAGGCCCGCGTCCTCGCCCAGGCCGTCGGCTACCCCGGCCCGGGCGAGATCATCGGCGCCCCGCCGGTCTTCTACTTCGAGCCGCACCAGCCCGAGATGAGCGGGTTCAAGCCCGAGGTCCTGCTCGACATCACCGAGGTGTGGGAGACCAAGCGCAAGGCCATGGAGTGCCTCGGCGCCCAGCAGCACCTGTGGGACTACTACACCGACCTCGCCGTCCGCCGCGGCGTCCAGCTCAAACGCAACGCCGGCCCCAACCTGGGCCTGGCCCACAAGACCACGGCCGAGGCGTACATGCGTCCCTACCCGCAGATCGCGAAGGAGCTGGCATAAACATGGGCGGCGTGATCGTCACCAACCCCCCGAAGGCGGACGCCAAGGACGTCGAGGCGCTGGCCGCCTTCGGCGTGGCCACCGTCAGCGAGGCCATGGGCCGCACCGGTCTGCTCGGACCGGAGATCCGCCCGGTCCAGCAGGGCGTACGGGTCGCGGGCACCGCGGTCACCGTGCTCGGCTGGCCCGGCGACAACCTCATGATCCACGCGGCCGTGGAGCAGTGCGGAGAGGGCGACATCCTGGTCGTCACCACCACCTCCCCGTGCACGGACGGCCTGTTCGGCGAACTCTTCGCCACCGCGCTGCAGCAGCGCGGGGTCCGCGGCGTCGTCCTCAGCACGGGCATCCGCGACACCCAGGAACTGCGGGACATGGGCTTCGCCGGCTGGTCCCGCGCCGTCTCCTCCCAGGGCACCGTCAAGGCCACCGGCGGGTCGGTCAACGTGCCGGTCGCCATCGACGGCCAGGTCGTCCGCCCCGGTGACGTGATCGTCGCCGACGACGACGGCGTGGTGGTCGTACCGCGCGAGAAGGCCCGCGAGACCGCGGAGAAGTCCGAGGCCCGCGAGGCCAAGGAGGCCGCCACCCGCGCCGCCTTCCTCGAAGGACAGCTCGGCCTGGACCGCTACGGACTGCGCGACACCCTCAAGCGCCTCGGCGTCGAGTACAAGACGTACGAGGAGTACACCGGAGCCGGGTCGTGACCGGGCCCGCGGAGGTGCGCTGCATGCTCATGCGCGGCGGCACCTCCAAGGGCGCCTACTTCCTCGCCGAAGACCTGCCCGCCGACCCCGCCGTACGCGACGAGCTGCTGCTGCGGGTCATGGGCAGCCCCGATCCACGCCAGATCGACGGCCTGGGCGGAGCCCACCCGCTGACCAGCAAGGTCGCGGTCGTCTCCGCCTCCGCTCACCCCGACGCCGACGTCGATTACCTCTTCCTCCAAGTGGCGGTGGACAAGCCCGAGGTGACGGACCGTCAGAACTGCGGCAACATCCTCGCCGGGATCGGCCCCTTCGCCGTCGAGCGGGGCCTGGTGGCCGCGGAGGACGGCGAGACCTCGGTGCGCATCCGGATGCTCAACAGCGGGGACTTCGCCACTGCGACCTTCCCGACGCCGGGCAGGCGCGTCTCGTACACCGGCTCGGCGGAGATCTCCGGCGTTCCGGGCACGGCCGCGCCCGTGGTGATCGAGTTCCCGCCGGGCGGCAGCCCCTTGCTCCCTACCGGCCGTCCCCGCGACATCGTCGCGGGGACCGAGGTGACCTGCGTGGACAACGGCATGCCGACCGTGCTGATCGCCGCATCCTCGCTCAAGGTCACCGGCTACGAGGACCCGCAGGAGCTGGAGGCCGACGCGGCCCTCACAGAGCGCCTCCGTGAAATCCGGCTGGAGGCGGGCCGGTTGATGGGCCTCGGTGCTGCCGAGGACACCACCGTGCCCAAGCTCACGCTGCTGGCACCGCCACTGCACGGCGGCGCCGTCATGACACGCACCTTCATTCCGGTGCGCTGCCACACCTCCATCGGCGTACTGGGCGCCGCGAGCGTGGCCGCCGGGCTACGCGTGGCGGGCAGCGTCGCCGACGGCATGGTCCGCGTATCCGCTCAAAGCGACCGGATTCGCATCGAACATCCCAGTGGATTCCTGGACATCGAAAGCAGTGTCCAACCCGAAGGCGCCGGGGCCGCTCCCGTGGCCCGCCGCACCGCCGTCGTACGCACCGCGCGCAAGATCTTCGACGGCCTTGTTTTCCCCCCGGTCCCCCGGTCCCCCGGGTCCCACCAGTCCCCCCGCTCCTAAGGAGACGAAGATGACTCCGCCCCTCGGAGACATCGCCCACCTCGGGCATGTCGAACTGCTCACCCCGGACCTCGACTCCAGCGTCCAGTTCTTCACCGACTACCTCGGTCTGACCGTCAACGGCCACTCCGGCGACTCCGTTTACCTGCGGACCTGGGACGACTACGAGCACCACAGCATCAAGCTCACCGCCCACTCGACCTCGGGCATCCGCCGCACCGCCCTGCGCGCCTCCAGCGAGGAGGCCCTCCAGCGCCGGGTCAAGGAGATCGAGAACGCCGGACGCGCGGGCCGCTGGGTCGAGGACGAGCCCGGCATCGGCCGGCTCTTCGTCACCACCGACCCCGACGGCCACGAGTACGCCCTGTACTGGGAGACCGAGTGGTACCAGGCGCCGGACGCGCTGAAGCCGGCCCTGAAGAACCAGCCCCAGGCCAAGCCCGGCCACGGAGTGGGCGTGCGCCGCCTGGACCACGTCAACTTCCTCGCCGCCGACGTCGCGCCCAACGGCGACTTCGTCCGCGACGCGCTCGGCGCCCGCCCCACGGAGCAGATCCAGCTCAACAGCGGCAAGATCGCCGCCCAGTGGCTGACCTTCAGCAGCAAGTCGTACGACATCGTCTACACCGAGGACTGGACCGGCTCGAACGGACGCCTACACCACATCGCGTTCGCCACGGACACCCGCGAGGACATCCTGCGCGCCGCCGACCTGGCCATCGACACCGGCGTGTTCATCGAGACCGGCCCGCACAAGCACGCCATCCAGCAGACGTTCTTCCTGTACGTCTACGAGCCGGGCGGCAACCGCATCGAGCTGTGCAACCCGCTCACCCGCCTCGTCCTGGCCCCCGACTGGCCGCTGGTCACCTGGACCGAGGACGAGCGGAAGAAGGGCCAGGCCTGGGGCCTGAAGACCATCGAGTCCTTCCACACCCACGGCACACCGCCCGTCGGGTAACGCACCCTCCTCACGTATCCGGGGCATCCCCCGGACCTGGGCGCGGATTGTTCCTGAGATTGTTGACAAAACCGTTGACACTCACCAACCGGGTCCTTAGCGTCTAGCCCACCATTCGGGTCAGCCGCACCCGCCGTGACGACCCGCTCCGCTCATCCCCCTCCTGGGACACACCCCCCGGACGAAGGAAACAACGATGTCTCCCTCCCGTGCTCTGCCCGCCGGCGGCGCAAGACTGGCCACCCTGGTCGTCGGCCTGTGCTGGCTGGTCGTCCTCTTCGACGGCCTCGACCAGTTCATCTACGGCTCCGTGCTGCCGCACATGCTGGAGACCAAGGCGCTCGGCATCGACCCCGGCAAGGCCGGGGACATCGGGTCCTACGCCAACGCCGGTGTGCTGATCGGAGCCCTGCTCTCCGGCACCGTCAGCGACTGGGTCGGCCGCAAGAAGACGATCATCGCCTCGACCGCCGTCTTCTCCCTGGCCTCCGCCGTCTGCGCCTCCGCCTCCAGCCTCGGCGGCTTCACCCTCGGCCGCTTCCTGGCCGGCCTCGGCCTCGGTGGCCTACTGCCGGCCGCGATCACCATGGTCAGTGAGTACGCCCCGCGCGGCCGCGGCGCCCTGATCATCGGCTCTCTGATGACCGCCCATCAGGCCGGCGGTATCGTCGCCGGATTCGTGGCGCTGTGGACCGGCGACTGGCGCGTCTCGTTCTGGATCTGCGTGGCCCCGCTCTTCGTCGGCGTCCCGCTGGTCCTCAGGTTCCTGCCCGAGTCGATGGCCTTCCTCCAGGCCAAGGGCAGGACCGAGGACGCCCTGGCGCTCGCTGACCGCTACGGCGTCGAGCTTGCCGCCCGGGACAAGGACCGTCCGGTCGCCGAGGAGCGCTGGAGCGCGCTCACCGCCCTGTTCCGTGGCGGCGTGTGGGTCCAGACCCTGTTCTTCTGGCTGGCCTCCTTCGGCGGCCTCCTGCTGGTCTACGGCGTCTCTCAGTGGCTGCCGTCGATGATGCGCGCCGCCGGCTACGACCTCGGCTCCTCGATCAGCTTCGTCATCGTCATCAACGCAGGCGGCATCGTCGGCATGCTGATCGGCGGCAGGCTCACCGACAAGTTCGGCGGCTCGCGCATCGCCGCACTCTGGTTCGGTGCCACCGCCGTCGGTATCTACCTGCTCAGCGTCCACATGTCGCTGCCCCTCACGTACATCGTGGTCTTCCTGACCGGCATGTTCCTCTTCAGCGCCCAGGCGATGATCTACGCCACCGTCGCCGCCCGCTCCGACGCCGAGAACCGGGGCACCGCGGTCGGCTGGGTCTCCGGCATGGGCCGGTTCGGCGCCATCTTCGGCCCGTGGCTCGGTGGCCGGCTGCTCGCCACCGGCTCGCACACCGCGGGCTTCACCGCCTTCGCCATCGCGGGCGTCTGGTCGCTGGTGTTCGTCAGCCTGACCGGCCTGCGCCGCGTCCGGTCGACGTCGCAGGCCGGCACCCCGCAGCTGTCCCCCACCGGCTGACCACGCTGACGTGCCTGGGCCGGATCAGCCCGCCCAGGCACGTCAGCTTCTCCGATCGCCAGACGCCAGGGCCGTGTTATTGTCACCCCCGTCAACGAACAGGAAACCTGTTGATCTGACCGCCCAAGAGGGCGGCATATCCCCCTGTTTGCCCGAACGGAGCCGCATGTCCCTCCTGGCCCGGCCGGCGGTGGCCTCCTTTGCCGCCAAGGCGATGCAACGTCTCGTTCTGGTGGCCCGACGAGCCGACCGGCAGGGTGCCGAGGCTGCCCCGCTCAGTCCCTTTCCGGAGTTTCCGCGCCACATACGTGAGTTGACGATCCCGACCTCGGTCGCCCCGGCCCGGGTCGTGGTGTACATGCCCACGACCGAGGGCGCACCTCCGCCAGTCCACGTCAACTTCCACGGCGGCGGGTACGTCATGCCGCTGACGGAGATGGACGACCCGTTCTGCCGGTACGTCGCCGCGGAGGCGGGTGTGGCCGTGATCAACGTCGACTACGCCCTCGCCCCGCAACACAGATTTCCCGCCCCGCCCCGGCAGGCGTTCGAGGTCGTCCGATGGATCGCCTCGCAGGGCGCCGAGCAGGGTTGGGACGGCAGCCGGCTCTCCGTGGGCGGCCAGAGCGCCGGCGGCGGCATCGCCGCGGCGGTCGCGCGCCAGGCTCTCGAGCAGGGTGGACCTTCGATCGCACTCCAGGTTCTCCACTACCCACCGCTCGACCTCGCGACGAGCGCCAGGGACAAACGCGCCGCTGTCGCGAAGCCGATGCTGCGCCCATGGATGGCGGACATCTTCGACAGCGCATACGTGCCGGACCCGCGGGAGCGCGCCGACCGCCTTGTATCGCCCGCCAATCCCGCAGACGCCGCGGATCTCAAGGGCATCGCCCCGGCACTCGTCATCACGGCGGAGTTCGACCTCCTGAGGGCGGAGGGAGAACGCTACGCCGAACGCCTCCGGAAGGCCGGTGCCCTGGTCGAACACCACGACGTACCCAAGGCCGACCATGGGTACGACGGCAAGGACATCGAAAAGGCCCGGCAGACCTATGGCCTGATCGCACGCCATGTCAGGCGGGCCACCGAGCCCGGGACCTCCGCGTCCGCGGAGTGATCCGTCATTCCTGCGGAGGACCTGCGACCGGATTGCGTACTGCATTCTGAGTAGCCCGCATTGTCGGCAGGTGCACGACGACGGGAGAGGCCCTGTCCTGGAGCCTGGTGAGGTACCCGAGACCAGATCTGGAGACCTCTGCCCGTGGCTATTCTTCTCTCTCGACTGGGCCGTCTGGCCTTCCGGCGGCGCTGGTACGTCGCCTTGCTCTGGGTGGCGGTGCTGGGCGCTGTCGGGTTCGGTGCGGCCACGGCGCCCGCTGCCCCCGATACGGCGTCCACCATGCCGGGCATCGAGTCCCAGAAGGCATTCGACCTGATGGAACAGCGCTTCCCCGGCGCCACGGCCAACGGGGCGAACGCGCGGGTCGTCTTCGTCGCTCCCGACGGGCAGAAGGTCACCACTGCCAAGAACCGGGCGGCCATCAACAAGGCCGTGACGGAGGCGGCCGACGGGACTCAGGTCGCCAGTGCGGTGAGCCCCTTCCAGGCGAAGGCGGTGAGCAAGGACGCCTCGACGGCGTACGCGACCGTCACCTACAAGGTGAAGGCCGCCGACCTCACCGACGCCGACAAGAAGACGCTGACCGACGCGATACAGCAGGCCCGGGACGCGGGCCTGACCGTCGAGGTCGGCGGGACCGCGCTGGCGACCCAGCCCTCGGCGGGCGGGGCGGCCGAGGGCCCCCGACCGGAGAACCGATGATCACCAGCTTGAAGCGGTACGTGGCCGACCATCCCCGCGCCGTCGACGTGATGTTCATCCTGGTGGTGTTCAGCCTCGCCGTCCTCGGCAGCGCGATCGTCCTCCGGCAGCCCGGCGGCGAGCAGATCGCCTGGTGGCCCGGTGTGCTGCTGGGGGCATCGGCTCCGCGGCCCTGTGGTGGCTTCGCAGCCACCCCCGCACCGTCGTGGCGGTGACCGCGGTCTGCGCCAATACCGCCAGCGCCGCGGGCTTTCTGATCACTCCCCTGCTGCTCGCACCGCTCATGGTCGCGCTGTACGCGCTGGCCATGTACACCGATCGCAGGACGGGCCGTATCGCCCTGTTCGCCGTCGTCACCGTGCTGGTGAGCACGGCACTCGTCGACGACCACGACGGCTACTCGTGGGCCCTCAAGACGATCGGCCCCGTCTGCTGGGTGCTGGGGCCGATCGCCTGGGGCACCGCGACCCGGCTGCGAGGCGCCTACCTGGAGGCCGCGCAGGCCCGCGCCGAGTACGCCGAACGCACCCGCGAGGAGGAGGCACGGCACCGGGTCGCCGAGGAACGTATGCGCATCGCCCGCGAGCTGCACGACGTCGTCGCCCACCACCTCGCCCTGGCCAACGCCCAGGCCAGTACCGCCGCGCACCTCGCGCGCACCCATCCCGACCAGGTCCAGAAGATCCTCACCGGCCTGGCCGGCACCACGTCCTCGGCACTGCGCGAACTCAAGGCCACGGTCGGCCTCCTGCGGCAGGCGAACGACGCCGACGCGCCGCTGGAACCGTCCCCCGGGCTCGACCGGCTTCCCGAGCTCACCGCCGCGTTCGCGTCCGCCGGGCTCGGGGTCACCGTCACCACCGAGGGCGAGCCACAGCAGCTCTCCCCCGGGGCGGACCTGACGGCGTTCCGGATCGTGCAGGAGGCACTCACCAACGTCAGTAAGCACGCCGCCACGGACAAGGCAGGCGTACGGCTCGTCCACGCCCACAACCGGCTGACCATCACCGTCAGCGACGACGGAGTGGGCACCGCCTCCACCACTCCGCTGCCGGGCCACGGCTTCGGCCTCATCGGCATGCGCGAGCGCGCCCTTTCCGTCGGCGGCCACCTCCAGGCCGGCCACCGCCCCGGCGGCGGCTTCGAGGTCACCGCGGAGCTGCCGCTGCACCCCAGCACCACGGAACCGGAAGAAGACCGAAGTCGATGACCATCCGCGTCCTGCTCGCCGACGACCAGGCCCTCCTGCGGGTCACCTTCCGGATCCTGATCGACTCCTGCGCCGACATGGACGTCGTCGCCGAAGCCGCCGACGGAAAGGAAGCGGTCGAACTCACCCGCGTCCACCAGCCCGACATCGTCGTCATGGACATCCGCATGCCCGGCACCGACGGCCTGACCGCCACCAACACCATCTGCGCCGACCCGGAGCTGTCCGCCACCCGCGTCCTCATCCTCACCACCTTCGAGATCGACGAATACGTCGCCCAGGCGCTCCGCGCCGGCGCGAGCGGCTTCCTCGGCAAGGACGTCGACGCCGACACGCTCCTCACCGCCATCCGCACCGTGGCCTCCGGCGACGCCCTTCTCTCCCCCCTCGCCACCCGCGCCCTCATCAGCCGCTTCCTCGCCACACCCGAACCCGGCGCCGACCTGGCGCCCCCCGAGAGCCTCGCCGCCCCCACCGCCCGCGAACGCGAAGTGATGGCCCTGGCGGCCGAGGGCCTCTCCAACGCCGAAATCGCCGAACGGCTCGTCGTCAGTCCACTGACCGTACGCACCCACGTCCACCGCGCCATGACGAAGGTCAACGCCCGCGACCGCGCCCAACTGGTCGTCATCGCCTACCAGTCCGGCCTCGTACAGCCCACACCGCCGCCTTCGCGTTGACCGCTGACCGCCGCCTTACTGGGCATGGTGCGCGGCACGAAGTTCGTCGACGACCACCCCGAGCTGCGCCAACTGCCCGACACGCTCGGCCCGCTGGGCGCCTTCCTGGCCTCGGACCGCGCCCGCTTCGTCACCGGCGACGTCTCGGGCGGCTCCTACATGCGGAACTACCCGTCAGAAGACGATGTCCGGGGCCTGGAGGACGATGCGCAGCAGCTCGTCGGCACGGTCGGCATCGACCTCGGAGCGGAACCATACGTTGTTCTTCGGGCTGGTGGCCGGATCATCCGCGACCAGTACCCAGAGCAGCAGACCCCAGAGCACTGTGGGGGAATGACCGGCCAGTTGGACGCCGAGACCCACCGGTACGGCGACGCCTATGCGGGCTGGTGGAGGGCTGTCGAAATCGGGCCGGGCGAAGTCCGAGGCGTCGTTGCCCCCGAGGACCAGCGGGGTGTCCCTGACCTTGAGCCAGTGCACCTCGATGCCCTGGGCGACCCGGCCGAGTGCGACCGACAGCCAGCCCCGCACGGTCCTCTCCGGGTCGGGGAGCCAGCTCAGTGGGCCTTCGGGGTCGGTGATGCGGTGAAGGTCGTCCTGCGGAGGCCCGAACTTCGGGTTCTCGACGGCCTCACCGACCACGTTGCCGTCCCGGTCCACAAGCCACCAGCGGCGGATCGACTCCGGCGGCGACCAGGTTTCCGAGGAGTAGTCCCCGTCGATCTCGTAGATCCAGCGATCCCCGTTGTCAGCGCCGGTCGGCAGTGGAAGGTCCTGCAGTCCGTCCGGCAGCGTCTCCGGGGGCCATGCGTCCTGCGGCGTGTTCGGCCGGGGCCGTCGCCTGCGCTCGAAGATGCCCATTCCCTGTCCTCCCCCCTCGACCGGTCCGACCGGCCGGGCCTGGACAGACATCCTGCCCCGTGCGGAGCGTGGTCAGGCGCGGAATCGAGGATCGTCCCGCCGGGCGCTCAGGTGCCCGGACGGTCCAACAGTCGCTCGTGGTAGACGGCGGGTCCGGGACCCGGTCATCCGCCGGCGCATCGCCTGGTGCTGGTCCAAGGTCAAGATCATGCGCTACCTCGGCTACCGAGTCCTCACCGGCTGGCTCAAGGGCGCCCAGCCCGGACCGGAGGCCTCCATCTCCAAGCTCTTCTGGAGCGAGTACCAACACCAAGGCATGCACGCCCAGGTCCCCGTCGGCCGCCCGCCGCTGCTTACGTACCGAACGGACGACCCCGGAGCAGCGAACTCCTCCGGCTCATGGTCGACGACCTGCCAGATCGCCTTCTCCGGCACCATCTACGCCGGGACCTCGCAGGTCCAGCGCAACATCCTCGCCCGACCAGGCCACCCTGGCGGTTACAGAGCGTTACGAGTCAGCCACTCGTCAGAGTCGTACGCATCCCTCGCCGGGTCCGGCGTCGTGGCCGGAAGCTCCTGGATCATGTCCTCGGGGCGGATTCGCTCCGGGAGTCTGCCGAACCGAGCGTGACGCGCCTTCTCGGCCGCGTCATGAACCTTCTCCGTATGCGTCAATCCTGTCGCCTCCTCGGCCTCTCCAACGCAGTGCCGGAGGCTGCTGTTCCCGGGCGGCTGCGTACGAACACCGAGCGCGTCGTGGTGGAGGTCACGCCGCAGCCGCGAGCGCCGGGGCCAGGGCGCGGCGTACGAAGTCGCCCGCGGCGTCCATCGCCGCGTCGGCCTCGTCAAGCCGGCCGGTGCCGGCGAATCGCTGGAAGACGTGCGGGAGTCCGGGGCGGACCTGGAGGTCGACGGGGACGTCGAAGGCGGCGGCGCGGGCTGCCAGCCGGATCGCGTCGTCGAGGAGGATCTCGTGCGAGCCGACCTGGACGAGGAGCGGGGGCAGGCCGCCGAGGTCGGCCGCCAGGCCGGGGCTGGCCAGGGCGGACCGGGGGTCGGCGGCGCGGAGGTAGTCGGCGGCGCCGTGGCGGAGGACGTCCGCGGTGAGGACGAGGTCGTCCTCGGCCCTGGCGGTGACGGAGGCGCCGGAGAGGGTGAGGTCGGACCACGGGGAGAAGGCCACCACGGCCGACGGCAGGGGCAGCCCCGCGTCCCGCGCGGCGACGAGGGCCGCCACGGCGAGGCCGCCGCCCGCGGAGTCACCCGCGACGGCGATCCGCGAGGGCGGCACTCCCTCGTCGAGCAGGGCGCGATACGCGGCCACGGCGTCCTGTACGGCGGTCGGGAAGGGGTGCTCGGGCGCCAGCCGGTACCCGACGGAAATACCCCGTCCCCCCGCTCGCGCCGCCAGGCCCGCCGCGAGGGCCACCCCCGCCGCCGCCGAGCCGAGGACGTAGGCGCCCCCGTGGAAGAACAGGACGACCGGCGCGGAGCGGCCGATACCCGGCGGCTCGGCGAACACGACGGGCACGCCGCCGAGTCGGCCGTCCGCCGTCGTGGTTCCGTCCGGAAGCGGGGTCGCCGCCCGCATCGCGTCGAAGAGGCGCCGCTGCTCGGCGAGATCGGGCGCGGGGTCCGGCAGAGTGCGGTTGCGCAACATGTGCTGAAGGGCTTCGATCTGTGTCTGCGTCATGCCCTCACCGTGCCGCCACCGGGCCACCGTGAGAATCGGACCGGATTCCCTAGGACCAGCCGTCCTAGGCCCAGACCGCCCGACGGCGCCTCCGGGGCCGCAGGACGTCGCATCATGGGACGCATGGAAATGGACCGCCGTCAGCTCGCCGACTTCCTGCGCAGGTCGCGCCACCGGCTGCGGCCCCGCGAGGCCGACCTGCCCGAGGGGCGGCACCGGCGGACGCCGGGGCTGCGGCGGGAGGAGGTCGCGCAGCTCGCCGGGATGTCGGCGGACTACGTGATGCGCCTCGAACAGGCCCGCAGCCCGCAGCCGTCGACGCAGATCCTCGCCGCGCTGGCCCGGGCGCTGCGGCTGACGGAGGACGAACGGGACCACCTGTTCCTGCTGGCGGGGCATCCGCCGCCGGTGGGGCGGCTGGCCGGGACGCACGTGCGGCCGAGCCTGCTGTATCTGCTCGACCACCTGCGGGACACCCCCGCGCAGCTCGTCGGGGACCTCGGCGACCTGCTGGCGATGAACGCGCTGGCGGAGGCGCTCCTCGGCTGCGTCTGCACCGTCCGGGGACCGGACCGCAACATCGTGTGGCGGTGGTTCACCGACCCCGCCGTACGCGAGGCGTACGCTCCCGAGGAGCACGACCACCACAGCCGCCAAGCCGTCGCCGACCTGCGCGCGGCCGTCGCCCGCCGGGGCACCGACGAGGCGTCCGCCGCACTGGTCACGCGACTGCGCGCGGCGAGCGAGGAGTTCAGCACGCTCTGGGACGCGCACGAGGTCGCCGTGCGCCGCCGCAGCCGCATCCGCGTGCTGCACCCGGAGGTCGGGCCGATCGTCTTCGACTACGAGGTCCTGCTGACGCCCGCCGAGGACCAGCGGCTGCTCGTCTTCACCCCGCCGCCCGGCTCGCCCAGCGTGAACGCACTCGGCCTGCTCGACCTGCTGGGCCCCGCGACGGCCCACCGCAGCCATAGGTAAAGGGCATCAGGTGCAGAGGAGAAGCACCTGATGCCCCGAAGCGGCTTCCGCCGGATCTGACGGTCCAGCCCCGCCGCGACCGGCTTACCGCCTGCCAACTCCGGTCACGCGCGGCCGACATGGGCGATGCCACCAATTGTTTGCGCTCACACATGATCTTGTCCGCAATCTTGACGTAACTTCCCGCCGGAGCGATAGTCATGGCCGTCACCCCACTCAAACGCCACAACCAACCCGGAACACCGCCGCACTCTGTCTGATCGTCAGCTTGTTAGCGCTCACAACGCAGACGCCGCCAGGTAGCGATGTGACGTCGTCGACATGCCGGCCTCGTGCCCTCCGCGGCACGCCAGGGCCCCTCAGGCGGGTGCACCACGCTCCACAGGAACGGAGAAGGTGAACCCCATGATCGTTCGGCCAAGACTTCACCACTTTCGAAAGGCACTGCTGGCCGCAGCCGCGACAGCGGCACTCGTGGTCGGAACTTTGATTGGCATGGGCACGTCACAAGCCGCAGGGTCACTCCCCTGTGACATCTACGCTGCCGCCGGCACGCCCTGCGTCGCCGCGCACAGCACCGTGCGAGCCCTCTACTCGGCGTACAACGGCGCCCTCTACCAGGTCAAGCGCGCGTCGGACGGCACCACGACCAACATCAGCACGCTCGCCGCGGGCGGCTACGCCAACGCCGCCGCGCAGGACTCGTTCTGTTCCGGCACGACATGCACCATCACCGAGATCTACGACCAGAGCTCCAAGGGCAACCACCTCACCATCGAGGGCGCCGGCGGCAACGGCGGAGCGGATGTCGGCGCGATCGCGAACGCACTGCCGGTGACGGTCGGCGGCCACTCGGTCTACGGCGTCTACGTGTCGGCCGGTGTCGGCTACCGGAACAACAGCACGACGGGCGTCCCGACCGGCAGTACGGCGCAGGGCGCCTACATGGTGACCAGTGGCACGCACGTCAACAACCGGTGCTGCTTCGACTACGGCAACGCCGAAACGTCGGGCAACGACACCGGCAACGGCCATATGGACGCCATCAACTTCGGTACGGAGTGCTGGTTCTCCCCCTGCTCCGGCTCCGGTCCCTGGGTCATGGCGGACCTCGAGAACGGGCTCTTCTCCGGCGCCAACGGCTCCTACACCGGCAACACGGGCAATTCCAGCGCCTTCGTCACCGCCCTGCTCAAGAACAACGGCACGACGACCTATGCGATCAAGGACGGCAACGCGCAGTCCGGCAGCCTGAAAACCGAGTACAGCGGCGCGCTACCCAACCTTGGCGGCTACACCCCGATGCAGCAGGAGGGCGCCATCGTCCTGGGCACCGGCGGTGACGACAGCAACGGATCCGACGGGTCGTTCTTCGAGGGGGTCATGACCTCCGGCTACCCGACGGACGCCGCCGACAACGCCGTCCAGAGCAACATCGTCTCGGTCGGCTACACGAGCCCCAGCCGCAGCTTCCCGGTCACCGGCACCGCGTACCGGCTGACCAACGTCAACAGCGGCAAGGTCCTCGACGCGGTCAACTGCGGTACCGCCAACGGAACCTCGATCGACCAGTGGTCCTCGCTCGGCAACACCTGCCAGCAGTGGAAATTCGCCGGCGCGGGCAATGGCCACTACACCATCACCAACGTCAACAGCGGAACCACCCTCGACTCCGTGAACTGCGGCGCGAGTAACGGCACCGCCGTGGACCTGTGGGCCGCACTGGGCAACCTCTGCCAGCAGTGGGACGTCACCGCGGTCGGCAGCCACTACACCATCAGCAATGTCGGCAACGGCAATGTGCTCGACGTCAAGAACTGCGCGACGGCCAACGGGACCAGCGTCCGCCAGTGGGCCCAGCTCGACAACACCTGCCAGCAGTGGAACATCGCGCCCTGACACGGCGCCGGACGCAGCCGCATCGCCAGTGATGAGTGAGGAGCCGTCCGCGCGAAAGCGCGGGAGCGGCTCCCCACTCATGTTTCGGCCGGCCCTGCGCGGCCTCGGGCCGAATTCACACGACATGGCGCAGCGGATCTGGAACGCTACCCGGCTGGGACGCGAACGACCTTGGCGAGCGGACGGAGTGCGGATCGATGGGTTTCAAGCTTGAGGGTCCGGTCCTGGAAGGCGCGCTCGTGCGCCTGGAGCCACTGGATCACCGTCATGCGGCCGACCTGGCCGCGGCGGCGGAAGAGGACCGCAGCTCGTACCGATTCACCTGGGTGCCCAGGGCGGCGGAGGTCGGGCAGTACATCGATGCGCAGCTCGCCCGTGCCGCTACCGGGAAGCTCGCCCCGTACGCACAGGTGGCGAAGTCGTCGGGGCGAGCCGTCGGGGCGACGGCCTACTGGGAGCCACGGTCGTGGCTGGCGGAGGACGATCTGAGCGCGGTCGAGATCGGTTTCACCTGGCTCGCACAATCGGCTCAGGGCACGGGACTGAACGTCGAGTCCAAGCTCCTGCTGTTCCGCCACGCCTTTGAGAGCTGGGGCGCGGCCCGGGTCGATCTGAAGACGGACGCACGCAACAGCCGCTCCCGGGCCGCGATCGAGGGGGTGGGGGCTCGGTTCGAAGGCGTTCTACGAAACTGGTCCCGGTCATGGGCGCCCGGCGAGGACGGCCGGCTCCGCGACTCCGCGATCTTCTCGGTCACCGCGGCGGAGTGGCCGGACTGTCGGTCCCGGCTGGAGAAGCGGTTGGCCGGTGGCCAGGTCAGGCCACCGCGGCGACCGCTACGCGACCGGCGGCCGCTCGGCGATCCGGACGGCGCCTGACGGGCAGAGGTTGCCGGCCTCGCGGGCGGCGGGCCGGTCGGCGGCCTCGGGGTCGGGCTCGAGGACGGTGACGAGGCCGTCGTCGTCCTGGTCGAAGGTGCCGGGGGCGGTCAGGGCGCACAGGCCGGCGCCGACGCACACGTCCCGGTCGGCGGTCACATGCATGGTCACTTCCACTCCTTCCGTCGCGGTCACGCCGAGGTGACCTTGTTCAGCCGGGGAAAGACCGGGACGGACCTGTTCCCCGAGGTGACCCGCCTCGTCGGCGACCGCGACACGGGCGACTACGCAGCGCTGCGCGACGGCAGTTGGGAGGCTGAGAGGGTCGACACGGACCCCACACGCGACGTGCTGAATGGTGCTCGGCTCAGGTCACCATCGGTACCAGCGGCCGCGGGGGCTGTGGACGAGGACAGGACCTGGTTCAAGGCTCAGGGAGGCGTCCTGCGCGCCCCGGGGCGGAACGGAAACCTCCCGTCCATGTACTGCGGTGCCATGGATGGACGCTCCTCTCCCGCTGCGTGTGGGGAGTGGCGATAGTGGCTTGTGGAAGGAGGTCCGCCCGGTACGGGCCCAGACCTCCCCGCCAAGCCCGCCGGCCCGCCGGCCCGCCACGAGGAAAGAGCCCGATCATGGCCGCCGAGACCTGGACCCCCGCACCGCTTCCCGACCTGTCAGGGCGTACGGCCGTGGTGACCGGAGCCTCCAGCGGGCTCGGCGCGTTCACCGCCCGCGAGCTGGCCCGGGCCGGGGCGCGGGTCGTACTGGCCGTACGCGATCCGGGCAGGGGGCAGGCGGTCGCCGGGACCATCGCCGGGAAGACCGAGGTCCGCGCCCTGGATCTGGGCGACCTGGCATCGGTCCGGGACTTCGCCGAGTCCTGGTCCGGGCCCCTGGACATCCTGATCAACAACGCCGGGATCATGGCCGTACCGCAGGGCCGGACCACCGACGGCTTCGAGCTGCACATCGGCACCAACCACCTGGGCCACTTCGCGCTCACCAACCTGCTGCTGCCGCACATCGGCGACCGGGTCGTCACCATCTCCTCGGGCCTGGCCAGGACCGGCCGCATCGACCTGGACGACCTGAACTGGGAGCGCCGCCCGTACAAGCCCATGGGCGCCTACGGACAGTCCAAGCTCGCCAACCTGCTGTTCACCGTCGAACTCCAGCGCCGCCTCACCGAGTCAGGCAGCCCCGTACGGGCCCTGAGCGCGCACCCGGGCGTGGCCGCCACCTCACTCGACCGGCACATGGGCGGCCTGCAACGCGTCCTCGCCCGCCTGGTGTACCGCTTCATCGCCCAGAAACAGCCCGAGTACGGGGCGCTCCCCACCCTGTACGCCGCAACCCAGGACCTGCCCGGCGACTCGTACGTCGGACCCGGTGGCCGCAGCGGCGGGCGACCCCGCGTCGAGAAGCGCACCGGGCGCGACAGCGACCCCGTCCTCGCCCGTCGCCTGTGGGAGCGGTCCGAGGAGCTGACCGGCGTCCACTACCCCCGGTGACCGCGAATACTGGGCAGGTGGACCGATCCCAACTGGCCGACTTCCTGCGCCGGCGCCGCGAGGCCCTGCAACCCGAGGACGTGGGCCTGGCCGCGGGCCCGCGCCGCCGCACGCCCGGTCTGCGCCGCGAGGATGTGGCCGCGCTGAGCGGCATGTCGGTCGACTACTACGTCCGGCTCGAACAGGAACGCGGCCCGCAGCCCTCCGAACAGATGACCGCGGCCCTCGCCCGCGGCCTGCGCCTGTCCCTGGACGAACGCAACCACCTCTTCCGCCTCGCCGGCCACCCCACCCCTCGGCGCGTCTCCCGCACCGACCACGTCAGCCCCGCCATGATGCGCGTCCTGGACCGCCTCGAGGACACCCCGGCCCAGATCGTCACCGACCTCGCCGAAACCCTCGCCCAGACCCGCCTGGCCACAGCTCTGCTCGGCGACCAGACCCGCTTCACCGGCCCGGAACGCAGCATGATCCACCGCTGGTTCACCGACCCCGGGTCCCGGTCCGTCTACCCCGAAGCCGACCACGACCGCCACAGCCGCATCTTCGTCTCCGAACTGCGCACCGCCCACGTCCGCAGCGCCCAGAGCCCCCGCACCACCGCCCTGGTCCAACAACTCACAGCCGTCAGCCCGGAGTTCGCCCACCTGTGGGACCAACACGAAGTCGGCCTCCACTACGACGACCACAAGACGGTCGTCCACCCCGAACTCGGCCACCTCCAACTCCACTGCCAGGTCCTGCTCGCCCCCGACCAGGCCCAAGCCCTGCTCATCTTCACCGCCACCCCCGGCACCGACAGCTACGACAAACTCAAGCTCCTCGCCGTCATCGGCGCGGGTTGAGCACCGCTGCCGCGCAGCAAACTCGACAAGCCCCACTCACCCTTGGGGGTGATCATTCAAGAACCCGGGGTCACGCCCTGCTGAGCTGCGTCGCGGCCATGGCGGCAAGCAGGGCGTCGGGGTGGAGGGGAAGTTCGCGGAGGCGGGCGCCGGTGGCGTGGTGGACGGCGTTGTTGATGGCGGCGGCGGTGCCGACGATGCCGATCTCGCCGATGCCTTTGACGCCGAGGGGGCCGAGGTGGGGGTCGTCCTCCTCGATCCAGTGCGCTTCGATGTCGGGGATGTCGGCGCAGGCCGCGACGTGGTAGGCGGCGAGGTCCTGTTCGGCGAAGTCGCCGAAGGCGGGGTCGATGTGGCTGCCCTCGTGCAGTGCCATGGACAGGCCCATGACCATGGCGCCGACGAGCTGCGAGTGCGCGGTACGGGGGTTGAGGATCCGGCCGGCGGCGAAGACCCCGAGGAGCCGCCGTACGCGGATCTCGCCGGTGTCGGAGTCGACCTGGACCTCGGCGAACTGGGCGCAGAAGGAGTGCCGGGCAAGCTCGGCGCGGTGCTCCATGTCCTCGGCGGTGTCGGCCTCGGCGGTCAGACCCTCGTCCGGCAGCGGGCCGCCGTGCTCCTCCAGGCGGTGGCGCAGGGCGCGGCAGGCCTTGACCACGGCCCAGCTCCAGGAGGCGGTGCCGGTGGAGCCACCGGCCAGCGAGGCGGCGGGAAGGTCGCTGTGGCCGATGTCGATCCGGACCCGGTCCAGCGGGGCGCCCAGCGCGTCGGCGGCGGCCTGGGCGAGGACCGTACGGGCGCCGGTGCCGATGTCGGTGGCGTTGGTACGGATGCGGTAGGTGCCGTCGGCGGCGGCGTGGGCCTCGGCGCGGGAGCCGGAGGCGTTGGCCGGGTAGGTGCCGGCGGCCATGCCGGTGCCGATGAGCAGGCTGCCCTCGCGGCGGACGCCGGGGCGCGCGTCGCGGTCGTGCCAGCCGAAGCGCCGGGCACCCTCACGCAGGCACTCGGCGAGGTGGCGGCTGCTGAAGGCGTTCCCGGAGTCCGGGTCGGTGCCGGTGTCGTTGCGCAGCCGCAGTTCGACGGGGTCGAGGCCGCAGGCGGTGGCGAGTTCGTCCATGGCCGACTCGAGGGCGTACACGCCGGGGGCCTCGCCGGGGGCGCGCATCCAGGAGGGCGCGGGGATGTCGAGGCGGGTCACGCGGTGTGTGGTGAGGCTGTGCGGGTGGGCGTAAAGGACGCGGGTGGCGACGGCCGCCGCTTCGGTGAAGACCCGCAGGGTGGAGGCCTGGGTGACCACCTCGTGGGCGATCGCGGTCAGCCGGCCGTCGGTCTCCGCGCCGAGCCGCAGCCGCTGGACGGTGGGGGCACGGTGGCCGGTCATCGCGGTGAGGCGGCGCCTGGGCAGGGCCAGCTTGACGGTGCGTCCGGTGTGGCGGGCGGCCAGCGCGGCCAGGACGACCACCGGCCGGGGGGTGCCCTTCGCGCCGAAGCCGCCGCCGACGTGCTCGGCGAAGACGGTGACCTGGCCCGGCTCAAGCGAGAACAGCTGGGCGAGAGCCCGCTGGACGGCCGTGCTGCCCTGGTTGGAGTCGTGCACGGTGAGCCGGTCGCCGTCCCAGGCGGCGACGGTGGCGTGCGGCTCCATGGGGTGGTTGTGCAGGGCGGGCGTCCGGTACGTGGCGTCGATCCGGACCGGGGCTCGCTCGAAGGCGGCCACCGCGTCGCCGCGTACCCGTTCGGCGGGCTGGATCCCGGCCTCCTCGGGGGTGAACAGGCCCGGGTGGTCCTCGGTGAGCACGACGTCGTGCGGCTGCGGCGCGTAGTCGATCCGTACGGCGTCGGCCATGGCCCGGGCGGTGGCCCAGCTCTCGGCGACGGCCAGTGCGACGGGCTGGCCGCGGTGGGCGATGTGCGGGGTCTGCAGGACGTAGAGGGTGCGGTCGTCGGGCTCGGTCAGGCGGGGCGCGTTCTCGTGGGTGAGCACGGCGACGGCGCCGGGCAGGGCGAGGGCGGCGGCGCTGTGGACCGCGGTGATCTCGCCCTTGGCGACGGCCGCGTGCACCGGCCAGGCGTAGGCGATGCCGCGCGGGGTGTGGTCGGCGGCGTAGCGGGCGGCGCCGGTGACCTTGTCCCGGGCCTCGATGCGGATGGCCGGGGTGCCGAGCGCGGACTTGGCGATCGCGGTCATCGCGGTGCTCCTTCGGCCGGGTCGGGGAGGCCGGCGAGATCGCTCAGCAGCCGTACGGTCAGATTGCGGGTCAGGTCGACCTTGAAGCCGTTGTCGCGCAGCGGGCGGGCGGCGGCGAGTTCGGTGTCGGCGGCCAGCGCGAAGTTCTGCGCCGTGGCGGGGGCACCGAGCAGGAACTCCTCGGCGGCCGTCGCCCGCCAGGGCCGGGCGGCAAGGCTCCCGTAGGCGAGCCGTACGTCATGGATCAAGCCGTCGCGGACCTCGAGGGCGGCGGCCGCCGAGACCAGGGCGAAGGCGTACGAGGCCCGGTCCCGGACCTTGCGGTAGACCGAGCCCGCGGCGACCGGCAGTGGCGGCAGCTCGACCGCGGTGATCAGCTCGCCGTGTTCCAGGACCGTGTCCCGCTGCGGCTGGTCGCCGGGCAGCCGGTGGAAGGCGGTGAGCGGGACCGTACGCGTCCGGCCGTCCGGCCCGAGCAGGTGTACGACGGCGTCGAAGGCCGCGAGCGCGACCGCCATGTCGCCCGGGTAGGTGGCGACGCAGTGCTCGGAGGCGCCGAGGATCGCCAGGTCGCGGTGGGCGCCTTCGATGGCGGGGCAGCCGGTGCCGGGGTCGCGTTTGTCGCAGGGCTTGGAGGTGTCCTGGAAGTACCCGCACCGGGTCCGCTGCAGCAGGTTGCCGCCGACCGTGGCGGCGTTGCGGAGCTGGCCCGAGGCGCCGGCCAGGATCGCCTGGGACAGGGCCGGCCAGCGGTCCCGTACGAGGGCGTGGAGGGCGAGGTCGGTGTTGCGTACGGAGGCGCCGATGCGCAGGCCTCCGGCGTCCGTCTCCTCGACGCCGTCGAGGGGCAGCCGGGAGATGTCGATGAGGACCTCGGGGGTCTCGACGCCCAGCTTCATCAGGTCGACGAGATTGGTGCCGCCCGCCAGGAAGCGGGCCCGGGGCGAGCCGGCCAGACCGGCGACCGCGTCGGCGGGATCCAGGGCCCGGCGGTACTCGAAGGGCCTCACCGCGCCACGTCCTGGATGGCCCGGACGATGTTGGTGTACGCGCCGCAGCGGCAGAGGTTGCCGCTCATCCGCTCCTTCACATCGGCGTCGGACAGCTCCGTCTCACCGGCTCGGGCAGCCTCGGCGAGCATCCCGGCGGCGGAGCAGATCTGGCCGGAGGTGCAGAAGCCGCACTGGAAGGCGTCACGGTCGATGAAGGCCTGCTGCAGCGGATGCAGTTCGGCCCCGTCTGCCAGACCTTCGACCGTGGTGACCTCGGCGCCGTCCAGGGACACGGCAAGCAGCAGGCAGGCGTCCATCCGGCGGCCGTCGACCAGGACCGTGCAGGCCCCGCACTGTCCCTGGTCGCAGCCGGTCTTGGTGCCGGTCAGCCCCAGTTCCTCGCGGAGGGCTTCGAGCAGGGTCGCCCGGTTGTCGAGCAGCAGGGTGCGGGGCGTGCCATTGATGCGCAGGGCCACCCCGGTCGAGGGGACTTCCGGGTCCACGGCGCCACTTCCTCGTCGTACGGCAGTAGGGCGCCTTACCGGTAACCGGGTCGGGGGTGATCGAAACCTGCCGTACGGCGATGTCACCCGGTGGTGCGGCGCCTGGCGGGTGCGGCGGCTGCCGGTGTCAGCGGCGGGCCGCCAGGGTCTCGGCGAGGCGGTCGATGAAGACCCGCTGCCCCTTGACGAGCTTTTCGCGCGCCTGGTCGAGATCGAACCATTCGGCCCTGTCGATCTCGGGAAACTCCTGGAGGCGCCCCGAGCCCCGGGGCCACTCCATGGTGAAGGTGCCGGGCACGACGAGGGCCGGGTCGAGGTCGCCCTCCACGGCCCAGACGGTGACGATCTTGCCGCTGGACTGCCGGGCATCGCCGAGCGGGACCGGTTCGCCGTCGGGCACGGGCAGGCCCAGCTCTTCCAGGAACTCACGGCGGGCGGCCGCCAGCGGCTCCTCGTCCGGCTCGTACTCCCCCTTGGGCACCGACCAGGCGGCCTCGTCCCGGCCGTCCCAGAAGGGTCCGCCCATGTGCCCGAGGAGCACTTCGGGCTCCCCGCCCGAGGAGGTGCGGTGGAGCAGGATCCCGGCGCTGCGCTTGACTGCCACGGGCCAATTCTGCCGTGCCGGTCGCCCGACCGCGGCCGATACTGACGCCATGACGGCCCCTCACTACCGGGAACTCAGCCCGCGCCGGCGCCGAAGGCTGCTGCTGCGCTCGCTCGTGCGGTCCTCGGTGAGCACGGCAGTCCTGGTGGCCGTCTACTACCTGGCCCCGCTGGACAGCCCGCACGGCGCGGTCCCGCTGGTGCTTCTCGTGCTGGGCCTCGCGGTCTTCGCCGGTCTGCTGGCGTGGCAGCTCAGGGCCATCGCGCGGGCGCCGTATCCCCGGCTGCGGGCGGTGGAGGCGATCTCGCTGGTGCTGCCGTTGCTGCTGGTGCTCTTCGCGGCCGCGTACATCCTGATCGAGCGGAATGCTCCGGGGTCCTACTCGGAGCCGCTGAACCATACGGATGCCCTGTACTTCACGGTCACCGTGTTCGCGTCGGTCGGCTTCGGCGACATCGTGCCGGTGACCGCGACCGCCCGGCTCGTCACGACCGTGCAGATGGTGATCGACCTGCTGGCCATCGGCGTGATCGCGAAGATCATCCTCGGCGCCGTCGAGACCGGCCTGCGGCGCCGGGAGGCCGGCCCGCCGGACGGACCCGACGCCCTGTCATGACCGCCCCCGCACCGGCCACGCCTTTCGAGCTGTTGCGGACCTCCGGCTACCGGCGGCTGCTGCTGCTCGCCGCGCTGGTCGGGATCCCGGTCTCGCTGGTGGCCTTCGGCTTCGTGGCACTGGAGCACTTCCTGGAGCACCGGATCTGGGAGTCGCTGCCGCACGCCCTGGGGTACACGACGCCGCCCTGGTGGTGGCCGCTGCCCGCGCTCGGCCTGTGCGGGTCGCTGGTCATCGTCGCCTCGGTGGTGGCCTGCGCCGCCGGTGAGCTGCTGCGCGGCCGGTTCACGACGTGACGGCCACGGCCTGCCGTACGTACTCGCCCCTGCCGAGTTCCTCCAGCATGAAGTGGGCGACGTCGGCGTACGAGATCTTCGAGGTGAGCCCGAGCCGCAGATCCGTACCCGCGCGGTAGCGGCCGGTGCGGGGGCCGCCGCCGAGGACGGCCGGGCAGACGATGGTCCACTGGTCGCCGTCCGCCCGGATGAGGGCGTCCTGGCGGTTCTTGTCCAGCATGATCTGCCGGATGGCCACGGACATGGCGTAGAAGTACAGGTCCTTGCGGCGGCCCTCGCCGGTGCCGTAGCAG
Source organism: Streptomyces sp. NPDC059373 (assembly GCF_042751495.1). Taxonomy (NCBI): domain Bacteria; kingdom Bacillati; phylum Actinomycetota; class Actinomycetes; order Kitasatosporales; family Streptomycetaceae; genus Streptomyces; species Streptomyces sp. NPDC059373. The sequence goes on from NZ_JBHYXC010000025.1 coordinate 25,643, forward strand.
CCCACGGCGATCAGGCGGCGTACGCCCTTGTCCTTCATGGCCGGCAGGATCGCGGTCATGCCGTCGGTGCACACGGTGACGCCCCACGGCTTGCGGGTGCCCAGGGCGCTGAGGACGGCGTCGGAGCCTTCGACCGTACGGGCCACGGCGGCGGCGTCCTGTACGGAGCCGGGCTCGATCCGCAGCCCCTCGCGGGTCGGGAGCGCGGCGGGATCGCGGACGAGGGCCGTTATCTGGTGGCCGGCTGCCAGAGCCTGGTCGACAAGTTGGCGGCCGACGTGGCCGGTGGCTCCGAATACGGCCAAGCGCATGGTCCATCCACCTCTTCCGGGGGCGGGCGCCCCGCAGCGCTCAGCCTACGGCTGCCCGGCCTCCGACCTGGAATCGGGCGCTTGCTGTGCCCGCTCCTCCACGAGTTTGGCGCGGTGCGTCAGCACCGCCGCGGTCGCGAGGGCGCTCACGGAGAAGGCCACGGCCACCACCCAGGGGCGGTCGAGCCGGTGCCCGGTGAGGTGGTCGAGTGAGTAGCGGCCGGGCCCCGCGATGCCGATGCCGGCGGCGGAGTAGCCGAGGAAGGCGGGGTACTCGAAGCCGCCCGACATGGCGAAGAAGCCGGCCGGGGCGTGCACCGAGACGGCTCCGGCCATCGCACCGGCCGCCGCCGCGCCCGCGGCGGGGGTCGCCAGGCCGAGGGCGAGCAGGGCGCCGCCGCCCGCCTCGCCGAGTCCGGCGGCCAGGGCGCTCTGCTTGCCGGGCACGAAGCCCATGTGCTCCATGGCCGAGCCGGTGCCGTCCAGGCCGTGACCGCCGAACCACCCGAAGAGCTTCTGGGCGCCATGGGCGAACAGCACGCCGCCGAGGCCGAGGCGCAGCGCGAGCAGTCCGACGTCCTTCCGTTTGTACTGGGCCATGACGGGGTCCTCTCCTGGCGGCGGATAGGTGTCCAGTCTTCGCACCCTCCCTGTCCGGCGCCGCCCGGGGTGGGCCGATCGGGCACGGCCCGCACTCGCGCGGCGGTCCGGAGGTGATCTCGGACGGGTTCGCGGGTACGAGCCCACGGCGGGCCCGGAAACAGACCCGGGAACAACCACGTCCGTTCGGCGGTTCGCTCGCACAGAGCAACTCGGAAGGAGCCCTGATCAGGGTGAGTACTCCAACGGCCGAGGCCGATGCGGCAGGGCCTGCGGCGAAGGGAAGCGCGCAATGGCACAACCCGCTGCGCGACCCGCTCGACCGCCGTCTGCCCCGTATCGCCGGCCCGTCCGGCCTGGTGATCTTCGGTGTCACCGGTGACCTGTCCCGTAAGAAGCTGATGCCGGCCGTCTACGACCTGGCCAACAGAGGCCTGCTGCCACCCGGCTTCTCACTGCTCGGCTTCGCCCGCCGGGACTGGGGGGACGAGGACTTCGCGCAGATCGTCCACGACTCGGTGAAGGAACACGCGCGGACCGAGTTCCGCGAGGAGGTCTGGCAGCAGCTCGCCGAGGGCATGCGGTTCGTGCCCGGCGAGTTCGACGACGACCAGGCCTTCGAACGGCTGCGCGAGGCGGTGGGCCAGCTCGACAAGGATCGTGGGACGAGCGGCAACTTCGCCTTCTACCTCTCCGTACCGCCCAAGTTCTTCCCCCAGGTCGTGCAGCAGCTCAAGAAGCACGGCCTGGCCGACGCCCCGGCCGGCTCCTGGCGGCGCGCGGTCATCGAGAAGCCTTTCGGCCACGACCTCAAGAGCGCGGAGGAGCTCAACCAGGTCGTCCACGAGGTCTTCCCGCCGCACGAGGTCTTCCGGATCGACCACTACCTCGGCAAGGAGACGGTCCAGAACATCCTGGCGCTGCGCTTCGCCAACACCATGTTCGAGCCCCTCTGGAACCGGTCGTTCGTCGACCACATCCAGATCACCATGGCCGAGGACATCGGCATCGGCGGCCGGGCCGGCTACTACGACGGCATCGGCGCCGCCCGCGACGTCATCCAGAACCACCTGCTGCAACTCCTCGCGCTCACCGCGATGGAGGAGCCCTCCGGTTTCGACGCCGAGGCCCTCGTCACCGAGAAGCTCAAGGTCCTCAAGGCCGCCAAACTCCCGGACGACCTGGGCAAGTTCACCGTACGCGGCCAGTACGCGGCCGGGTGGCAGGGCGGCGAGCTGGTCGTGGGCTACCTGGAGGAGGAGGGCATCAACCCGCAGTCCAAGACCGACACCTACGCCGCCGTCAAGCTGCAGATCGACAACCGCCGCTGGGCGGGCGTGCCGTTCTACCTGCGCACCGGAAAGCGCCTGGGACGCCGCGTCACCGAGATCGCGGTGGTCTTCCAGCGCGCTCCCCACTCCCCCTTCGACACCACCGACACCCAGGAGCTCGGCCAGAACGCCCTGGTCATCCGGATCCAGCCGGACGAGGGCGTCACAGTGCGCTTCGGCTCCAAGGTGCCGGGCACATCGATGGAGATCCGGGACGTGACGATGGACTTCGCGTACGGCGAGTCCTTCACCGAGGCGAGCCCGGAGGCGTACGAACGGCTGATCCTGGACGTCCTTCTCGGTGACGCCAACCTCTTTCCCCGGGTCCAGGAAGTTGAGGAGTCCTGGAAGATCCTCGACCCGATCGAGGAATACTGGGACCAGCACGGCAGGCCGGAGCAGTACACCTCCGGGACCTGGGGCCCGAGAGCGGCGGACGAGATGCTCGCACGAGACGGCAGGAGCTGGCGCCGGCCATGAACATCGACCTGACACAGACCACTTCAAGCAAAATCAACTCCGCGCTGATCAGGGCCCGGAGGGCCACCGGAAGCCCGGCGGTCGGCATGGTGCTGACCCTCGTCATCGTCACCGACGAGGGCAACCACTACGACGCGCTCAAGGCCGCCAGCGACGCCTCGAAGGAACACCCCTCGCGGATCCTGGTCGTCATCAAGCGGCCGGGCCGCACCCAGCGCGACCGCAAGAACACCCGCCTCGACGCCGAGGTACGGGTCGGCGGCGAGTCCGGCACCGGCGAGACCGTCCTGCTCCGGATGCACGGCGAACTGGCGGACCACGCCCAGAGCGTGGTGCTGCCGCTGCTGCTGCCCGACGCGCCGGTGGTCGTCTGGTGGCCGGTCGACGCACCCGAGAATCCGGCCAAGAACCCGCTCGGCGCCCTCGCCCAGCGACGGATCACCGACGCGTACGCGGTCGAGCAGCCGCCGAAGCAACTGGCGCTGCGGGCCGCCTCCTACACCCCCGGCGACACCGATCTGGCCTGGACCCGGCTGACCCCGTGGCGCAGCATGCTCGCCGCCGCGCTCGACCAGGCCAGGGCCAACGTCACCTCGGCGGCCGTGGAGAGCGAGGCGGACAACCCGAGCGCCGAACTGCTGGCCCGCTGGCTGGGCGCACGGCTTCGGGTGCCGGTGGAACGGGTGGTCACCGACGGCCCGGTGGTCACCGCCGTACGGCTGCGCACGGCCGACGGCGAGATCCACATCGACCGGCCAGAGGGGCCGTTGGCCCGGCTGTCGATCCCCGGCCAGCCGATCCGGCATCTGGCGCTCAAGGTGCGGACGACCGCGGAGCTGATCGCCGAGGAGCTGCGCCGGCTCGACCCGGACGAGGCGTACGCGGAGGCGCTGCGCCACGAGGAGAAGCCGGTCGAGAGCGCGACAGCCGCTGCTTGACGGCTGCTTCGGCTTCGGCTTCGGTACGACTATTTCAGCAGCCGGGACAGGCGGCGGTCCGCGAGGGGCTTGCCGCCTGTCTGGCAGGTCGGGCAGTACTGGAGCGAGGAGTCGCTGAAGGAGACCTCGCGCACGGTGTCGCCGCAGACCGGGCAGGGCTCGCCGGTGCGGCCGTGCACGCGCAGGCCGCTCTTCTTCTCGGCCTTGAGCTTGCCGACGTCGATGCCGCGTGAGCGCTCGATGGCCTCGCCGAGGGTGCCGGCGATGGCCTCGTAGAGCCGGGCGATGTCCTCCTCGGTGAGGGTCGCGGCGAGTTTGAAGGGCGACATGCGGGCGACGTGCAGCACCTCGTCGGAGTAGGCGTTGCCGATGCCCGCGATGACGCTCTGGTCGCGCAGCACGCCCTTGATCTGCCGGCGTTCGCCGCTGAGAAGCGCCGTGAACGCCTCCAGGGTGAAGGCCGGGTCGAGGGGGTCGGGGCCCAGGCGGGCGATGCCGGGGACGTCCGCCGGGTCGGCGACGACGTAGACCGCGAGGCTCTTCTTGGTGCCCGCCTCGGTGAGGTCGAAGCCCGTGTCGGCATCGGGCTCGGCGAGGACCACCCGCAGTGCCAGCGGGCCCTTGCCGGGGCGCGGCGGCGTGTCGGGCAGCTTCTCCTTCCACTGCAGCCAGCCGGCACGGGCGAGGTGGAACACCAGGTGCGGGCCGCCCTCGGTGGCGATGTCGAGGAACTTGCCGTGCCGGCGCACGCCGCTGACCGTACGCCCCTCGAGGGCGCTCAACGGGGGGTCGTACGTCTTCAGGACGCTCACCGCGACCGGCAGCACCCGGCCGATGGCACGGCCGGTGAGCCGCTCGGTGAGAAATCCGGCGAGCGCTTCGACCTCCGGGAGCTCCGGCATACGCCCAGTGTGCCGCAGCGCGTGGCGGACTGCATGGCAACTGTTCCCTCGTCCGCCACAGTTCGTTTCCATGGAGAACTGGACAGCGGACGAGCTGACCTGAATGATCAGGGACCATGGCTGAACCTCTCCCGATGCCCGCCGTCCCGCAGGGCGTGGCGGGGCGTGCGCTGGACCCGACCGAGGTGATACCCCGCCCGCGGCCGCTGCAGCCGAGCGAGTCCGGCGGCGCCAGGGTGATCAGCGGCGAGGTCGTCGGTCCCCGGCACCGCGCGCGTCGGGCGCGCCGCCCAGGGCCCGGTTCGGCGGTGACCGTGGTGCTGTCGGCGACCGGCGCGGTCGCGGGCCTGTCCCTGCTGATGCCGCACGGCGGGTCCTCGGACACGGCCAAGGCTCACACCCCGCAACCGCTGAAGTCGGCGGCGCAGGACACGGCGGATGTCGCCTCCGAGCCGGTGGCGACGGGCTCTGTCGTCGGCGCGAAGGCGGACGTCGCGCAGGCGTCCGCATCGAACCGTACGGACAGCTCCGGGACGTCGACGGCTACCACCACGTCCACCACCTCCGCCGTGACGACGTCCACGACGACCGGCAGCGGCAAGCACGCGCGGACCAGCGGCACCTGGGACACCGGCGACTGGCAGGAGGCCGTCGCACGGGCCGCCGCCGCTCAGCGCGCCGCCTACCAGGACCAGACCGGCCGCCACCGTGCCCCTGCCGGATCCGGGACCGCGTCCGGGTATCAGGGGAGCCAGGACGGCCGGACGTATCCCGGCGTCGACGGTATGCAGCAGAACTGACGGAACGTCAGGACATTTCCTGCTCCGCCCAGATGGTCTTTCCGGCGGGGGTCTGCCGGGTGCCCCAGCGCTGGGTGAGGGCGGCGACCAGCAACAGGCCGCGGCCGCCTTCGTCGAAGGTGCGGGCCCTGCGTAGGTGCGGGGCGGTGCTGCTGGCGTCCGAGACCTCGGTGATGAGGGTGGTGTCGCGGATCAGGCGCAGCTGTATGGGGCCGCCGCCCGCGTAGCGGATGGCGTTGGTGACGAGCTCACTGACCACCAACTCCGCGGTGAACACCATCTCGTCGAGCCCCCACTCCTCCAGCTGCTCACCGGCCGTCTTCCGGGCCTCGGCGACGATGGCCGGGTCGGAGGGCAGCTCCCAGGTGGCGACATGGCCGGCATCCAGCGCCCGGGTAGAGGCGAGGAGCAGGGCGATGTCGTCGGAGGGCCGGTCGGGGAGCAGGGCGTAGAGCACGTTGTCGCAGGTCTCCTCGAGCGAACGGGCAGGGCGGGTCAACGCCCGGCTCAGCAGGGCGAGTCCGGCGTCGATGTCGTGTCCCGCCGACTCGACGAGGCCGTCGGTGTAGAGGGCGAGCAGCGTGCCCTCGGACAGTTCCATCTCGACGGACTCGAAGGGCATGCCGCCCAGCCCGAGCGGCGGACCCGCCGGCAGATCGGGGAGCTCGGTGCGGCCGTCGGGGTGGACCACGACGGGCAGCGGATGGCCGGCCCGGGCCATGGTGCAGCGCCGCGACACCGGGTCGTAGACCGCGTACAGGCACGAGGCGCCCATCTCCCCCGCGACGTGGCCGGCGTCGCCGCCCGCCTTGGGGCCCTCTTCGAGGTCGAGGCGGATGACGAGGTCGTCGAGGTGGGTGAGCAGTTCGTCGGGCGGCAGGTCGACGTCGGCCAGGGTGCGCACGGCGGTACGCAGCCGCCCCATGGTGGCCGAGGCGTGGACGCCGTGGCCGACGACGTCGCCCACCACGAGCGCGACGCGGGCACCGGAGAGCGGGATGACGTCGAACCAGTCACCGCCGACGCCGGCCTGGGAACCGGCCGGCAGATAGCGGGACGCGACCCGGACGGCAGCCTGGTCGGGCATCCGCTGCGGAAGCATGCTGCGCTGGAGGGTGAGGGCGGCGGCGCGCTCCCGGGAGTAGCGGCGGGCGTTGTCGATGCAGACGGCGGCGCGGGCGACGATCTCCTCGGCGAGCAGCAGGTCGTCGTCGTCGAAGGGATCGGGGGTGCGGTGGCGAACGAACAGCGCCTGGCCCAGGGTGGTGCCCCGGGCGCGCAGCGGCACCACCATCAGCGCGTGGACGCCGTAGTCACGCACGCCCTTGGCACGGGCGGCGTCGGCGTCGGTCCAGCGGCGGATCTCGGGGTCGTCGACGGTGTGCCGGGAGGCCTTCCCCGTGGCCAGGGCGCGGGCGGGCGGGGAGTATTCGGGGTAGACGTCCACATCGCCGATACCGGCCGCCGACTCGGGGCAGCCGGGCAGGACCGACTGCTGGGCGGCGCGATGCAGGAGCACCGGCCCGGCGGCTGCGGCCTCGCCCGGTTCCTCGCCGCGCACGATGGTGTCGAGCAGGTCGACGCTGACGAAGTCGGCGAAGCGCCCGGCGGCCACGTCGGCCAGCTCCTGGGCGGTCCTGGTCACGTCCAGGGTGCTGCCGATGGCGGTGCTCGCCTCGTTGACGACCGCGAGGCGGCGCCGGGCCCAGTACTGGTCGGTGGTGTCGAAGACGGCGGCGGACATGCCCCGCACCTGCCCGTACTCGTCCTTGAGCGGGAACAAGTACATGGACCAGGCGTGCTCGCGGGTGTGGCCGGGGGCGCGGGCGTAGGTCTCCAGGGACACCGTCTCGCCGGTCAGCAGGACCTGCTCCTGGATCCGGTCGAACTCGACGAATCCGGGGCTGGTCACGATCTCCCTGACGCGCAGGCCGCGCATCTCCTGTACCGACCGGCCGACCAGCCGCTCCATCGCGACGTTGGCGGCCGTCAGGCGCACGTCGCCGTCGTAGACCGCCATCGGGATCGGCACCTGGGCCAGCGCCAGGGCGTCGAGCTGTACGGGCAGCGGCTCCTCGGCGGTCCCTATGGTGACGAACCACTGCGTGGCCCCGTCGGCGTCCAGCAGCGGGACGGCCTGGATCCGCCGCTCCAGGCGGTGGCCGTCGCTGTGCCGGACCCGGACCGGCCCTGCCCAGGCCTCGTGGGCGGCGACGCGCCGCAGGGCGGCCACCGGGAGGGGGCCGGCGAGCAGGTCGCGCAGGGGACGCCCGATGACCTCGGCGGGCTCGCGGCCGAGCAGCCGGGCGGCGGCGGGGTCACAGGCGAAGACGGTCCCCCGGGCATCGACCGCGACGGCAGCGACCACGGGCGCAGTGCGCCCGCGGCCTTCGTCCTCGCCACCTCGGTCGGTCTCTGTGCCCATCGGCAGGTCTCTCGTCCTCACCACGGCTTATCCTCAGGATGTTCCCTCCTCTCTCCAGTCTCAAGCGGCGCGTGGCACCCTGTGCACAGCGCTCCCCACCGTTGACACTGAGGCAGGGCGATCGTGAGGAGCGCGCGTGACAGTGACGATCGGCACCGGCCCGGCGATGAGCAGGATCCGCCGGGCAGGCCTGAGATCCTCGGGGTGGCCCGCCTCGCCATGGGCCCGGGGAACCGCGGCGGTCTCGGCCGGCGCGCTTCCGGCGCTGGCCTTTCCGGCGCCGTCACTGTGGTGGCTGGCCTACGGGGCGCTGGTGCCGTGGCTGCTGCTGATCAGGTCGGCGCCGACGGGGCGTCGCGCTGCGCTGGACGGGTGGCTGGGCGGCGCCGGCTTCATGATCGCCGTACATCACTGGCTGTGGTCCAGCCTCCATGTGTTCATCGTGGTCCTCGCGCTGCTGCTGGGGGCGTTGTGGGCGCCGTGGGGGTGGCTGGTGCGCCGGCTGATCGGCGGGGCGCCGGGGCTCGGGCAGGTGGGCGCCGGGCTCGTGCTGGTGCCGTGCGGCTGGCTGATGGTGGAGCTGGCCCGCTCCTGGGAGTACCTGGGCGGGCCGTGGGGGCTGATGGGTGCCAGCCAGTGGCAGGTGGCGCCCGCGCTGCGGCTGGCGTCGGTGGGCGGCGTCTGGCTGATCAGCGCGCTGGTGCTCACCGTGAACACGGCGCTGGTCGCGCTGATCGCCGTCCCCCGGGCCCGGATCCCCGCCTGCGTCGCGCTGGCGCTGGTGGCGGTCGCGGCGGACGCGGTGTGGCTGTGGGCGCCGGTGCCGGGCACCGGCGGGGCACGGGTGCGGGTCGCGGTCGTACAGCCGGGGGTGATCGAGAGCGCGCAGGGCCGCTTCGACCGGGGCGAGCAACTGACCCGGACGCTCGCGGGCCGGGGTGTCGACCTGGTGGTGTGGGGCGAGAGCAGCGTCAGCTTCGACCTGACCTCGCGTCCGGACATCGCCCGCCGGCTCGCCGCCCTGTCGCGGGACGTCGGCGCCGATGTGCTGGTCAACGTCGACGCCCGGCGGGCCGACGGCCGCGGCATCTCCAAGACGTCCGTGCTGATAGGCCCGGACGGGCAGGTCGGCGCGAGCTACGACAAAATGCGCCTGGTGCCCTTCGGTGAGTACATCCCGGCCCGCTCGCTGCTGGGCTGGGCCACCTCGGTGGGCAAGGCCGCCGGTGAGGACCGGCGGCGCGGCAGCCGCCAGGTCGTGATGGACACCGGTGACCTGCGGATAGGCCCGCTGGTCTGCTTCGAGTCGGCCTTCCCCGACATGAGCCGCAACCTGGCGGACAAGGGCGCGCAGCTGCTGGTGGCCGAGTCCTCGACCTCGTCCTTCCAGGGCAGTTGGGCGCCCGCCCAGCACGCCTCGCTGGCCGCGCTCCGGGCCGCCGAGTCCTGGCGGCCCATGGTCCATGCCACGCTCACCGGCGTCAGCGCGGTGTACGACGCCCGGGGCCGGCAGATCGGCCCGCGGCTCGGTACGCACAGCAGTACCACCGCCGTCTACGAGGTGCCGCTGTCGCAAGGGCGCAGCCCGTACGACCGGTACGGGGACTGGGTGGTGAAGCTGGCGATCGCTCTGCTGGCGCTGGCCGCCGCATACGAGGCGTACACGGTGGCTGCGGTCAGGCGGTCTGCCCGCCGATCGCGATGACGATCCGTTCGCACAGCTCGTGAGTGCGCAGACTGTCCTGCGCGTCGAGCAGTTTCCCGCTCCGTACGGCGTCCAGGAAGGTGTGGGTGATCTGCTCGAAGCCTCGCTGCCTGGCCACCGGCACCCAGTCGCCGCGGCGGCGGAGGGTGGGCTGGCCCTTGTGGTCGATGACCTCGGCGATGTTGAGGACCTCACGCTTGGTGTCCTCGCCCGACACCTCGAGCCGCTCCTCGGCGGAGCCGCTCATCCGGTTCATGACGCCGATGGCCGTGAAGCCGTCGCCGGACAGCTGCAGTACGACGTGGTGCACGGCTCCGTCGCGCGTCTTGGCCCGTACGGCGGTGTCCACGACCGGGCCGGGAAGGAGAAACCGCAGGGTATCGACGACGTGGATGAAGTCGTCGTAGACGAACGTACGCGCAGCCCCGGGGAGGCCGATCCGGTTCTTCTGCATCAGGATCAGATCGCGGGGGTGGTCGAGGCACTGGGTGTAGGCGGGCGCGTAGCGGCGGTTGAAGCCGGTCATGAGGCTGACGCGGCGGTCGGCGGCGAGCCGTACGAGGTGTTCGGTACCGGCGAGGTCGGCGGCGAGGGGCTTGTCGAGGTAGACCGGGACGCCGGCTTCGAGCAGCCGCTGGGCGATCGCGACGTGGTGGCCGGTGGGCGCGTGTACGAAGGCGGCGTCAAGTCCCTGGTCGAGCAGGCCGTCGAGGGTGGGGTGGCGGTGCGCGATGCGGTACGCGTCGCCGACCCGATCCAGGGTGGCGCGGCTGCGGGTGTGCAGATGCAGTTCCAGGCCCGGCTGGGCGCCGAGCACCGGCAGGTATGCCTTCTGGGCTATGTCGCCCAGCCCGATCACCCCGATCTTCATGTGGCTCAGCATATTGCGTCGCGGCTGCCCGGCCGCGGCGGCCATGATGACCGCCATGACCACCAAACGCATCGATCCGCCGAACGTCGCCGACGAGCGCACCCTGCTCGAAGGCTTCCTGGACTTCCACCGCGACACCCTGGCCCTCAAATGCGAGGGGCTCACCGACCCGCAGTTGCGCGAGGCGACCGTGCCGCCGTCCGAGCTGACCCTGCTCGGACTCGTACGGCATCTGGCCGAGGTGGAGCGGGGCTGGTTCCGCCATGTCCTCGCTGGGGAGGACGCGCCGCCGATCTACTTCAGCGAGGCCGATCGTGACGGGGAGTTCCACGACCTCGACGCGGCGGACACCGCGGAGGCCTTCGCGACGTGGCGAGGCGAGGTGGAACACGCGCGGGCGGTGGCCCGGGAGCGTTCGCTGGACGACCTCGGCAGCCGGGTGCGGAAGGGCGAGCGCGAGGAGTACTCGCTGCGCTGGATCTACATCCACATGATCGAGGAGTACGCGAGGCACAACGGCCATGCCGACCTGATCCGCGAGCGGATCGACGGCGAGACGGGCGAGTAGGCCGCCCCGCCCACCAAGATCACCCTTTGGGGGCATACCCAACCCACGCCCGGTACGTGAGAGTTGTCCGGATGCGTCTACTGACAGTGGTGGTGGTCCTGGCGGCGGCTTCGGCTGCCTCCGGATGTGTGACGGTGTCCCCACGGACCGCGGGGCCCGAGCCCGCCTCGGGGCCTGTGGCGCCGTCGGCGGTGGGCCGGCCGGGACCGGTCGTCCAGGGGCCGGCGCTCGAGGCGCTGGCCACCGTACGGCCGGAGCCCGCGGAGTCGCCGAAACGGAAGCCGGAGCGCCGGGCCGCGCCTCGGCCCGCGGTGAATCAGCCGGTGCGGCACCACCGTCAGGCGCACGCCCCGGCTCCGGACAGGCCACTCCCCCGCGTCGGCGTGCCCAAGGTCCCCGGTGGCGGCAGTGTCTGCGACATGGGCGAGAAGTACGGCGGCTGGACGGGCCAGAGCGACGCCTCGCGGATCTGCCACCAGACCTACGGCAACTGAAGGCCTACGGCAACTGATCGGAGCCGGTCAGGCGCAGCTCCATGCGCCCGATGGCCGCCCGGACCCCGTCGCCGTACTCGTCGTCGCCGAGCCCGGTGCAGGCCTCCCGGGCCCGGCTCAGGTGGCTGCGGGCCATACGCTCCTCGCCCACCTTCCAGTAGGAGGCGGCGAGGTTGAGGTGCAGCGACGGATAAAAGCCGCGCGCCGCCTCTTCGCTCATGCCGGAGGCCGCGCGCAGCGCCCGTCCGTCCCAGACGAGTTCTTCCTCCGGGTCGTCCTGGGTGTCGGCCATGTAGTGCGCCAGCGTGCAGCGGTGGAGGGGGTCGCCGTCCTCGCCGATCTCCTCCCACAGGGCGAGGAAGCGATTGCGCGCCTCCTCGCGGTCACCGCCGTGCAGCAGCATCACCACCTGGCCGATCCGCGTCATGACCTCGTCATTCACCACGAGGCCAAAGCTATACGCCCAGTCAGACAAATCTCGTCAGGCGCGTGCCGTTGTCAGGAGGTGCCCGCTGGCGCCCAGAAGCGTCGGAGCCGTCTCCACAGCCCGTAGCGCCTCGAGGACCAGCGCCCGGCGCTCAGGATCGTCGAGGTGGGCGTCCATGTCGCCCATGAGCCAGGCGGTGCCCTCGAGCCCGTGCCGCACGGGGTCGGCGAGGCCGGCCTCGGCGCATTCGGCCGGGATCTCGTCGGGGTCGTGGAAGTAGGCGTCGGTGAACAGGTCGACGTCGCCGGTGGGGCGGAGGTGGCCGGTGGCCAGAACCTCGTCCTTGCGGGCCCGCACCGCGGGTTCGAAGTAGCGGGTGGTCCTGAGGCCGTCGTGCAGCCCGGCGTACCGGCTGATGGTGGCCGCGGCGACCAGCCCGCCGGGGCGGGCGACCCGGCGGGCCTCGGCCAGGGCCCGTACTCGGTCCGCCCGCTCGGGGAGGTGGTAGAGCGGCCCGAGCATGAGCACGACGTCGTACGAGCCGTCCCCGTACGGCAGGTCGCGGGCGTCGCCGAGCCGCGCGGTCACGCCCGGGAGCCGCCCGGCCTGCGCCACGTGCAGCGGCACCGGGTCGATGACCTCGACCTCGTAGCCGTCGGCGGCGAGCCATTCGGCGTGCACGCCGCTCCCCCCGCCCACGTCGAGCACACGGGCTGGGGCGGGCGGCAGGGCGCGCCGCAGGATGTCCTGGGTGCGCCAGAATTCCAGCCGGTTGACGCCGTCACGGAGCCGGCCGTCCTCCTCGCCCTGCTCGTAATAAGCGAGGACATGCGGATCGAGGGCCATGCTTCATGGTCGAAGATCCACGCCGCCCCGGGCAAGGCAATTACGCGGCGCCCAGGTCCGGGATCCGCCAGTCGATCGGGTCGTGGCCCTGTGCCTTGATCGCCTCGTCGATCTGGGTGAAGGGGCGGCTGCCGAGGAAGAGCTTCGCGGACAGCGGCGAGGGGTGCGCGCCCTGCACGACGGCATGCCGCGAGGTGTCGATCAGGGGCAGCTTCTTCTTCGCGTAATTGCCCCACAGGACGAAGACCGCCGGGTCGGGCCGCCCGGAGACCGCCTTGATCACCGCATCCGTGAACTTCTCCCAGCCCTTGCCCTTGTGCGAGTTGGCCTCGCCCTCGCGGACGGTCAGCACCGCGTTGAGCAGCAGGACGCCCTGGTGGGCCCACGGCATCAGATAGCCGTTGTCCGGGACCGGGTACCCGAACTCCTCCTTCATCTCCTTGTAGATGTTCCGGAGGGAAGGCGGGGTCTTCACCCCGGGCCGCACCGAGAAGCACAGCCCATGTCCCTGGCCCTCGCCGTGGTACGGGTCCTGGCCCAGGACCAGCACCTTGACCTGGTCGTACGGCGTCGCGTCCAGAGCGGCGAAGACCTCGTCGCGCGGCGGGAAGATCTTGTGCGCGGCGCGCTCGGCCTCGACGAACTCGGTCAGCTCCTTGAAGTACGGCTTGTCCAACTCCCCACCGAGGACGGCCTGCCAGGACTCGGGCAGCATGCTGGGCACGTCAGGAACCTCCGGTACACGATCCGTTACTGGAGCCCAACGTACCGGGGACCACTGACAGTCGTTCACGCGGCGTCGAGCGGCTCCGGCACCGCGCCCACCGATTCCGCGCGCACCGGCCAGCGGATCTGTGTGCTGCACAGAGATACGAAGACCGCCGAGGCGGCAACGGCCCCCAGGCCCCACACGAGTCCGGTGGAGTTCGCTATGAAGCCGATGACCGGCGGTCCTGCCAGCAGGCCGATGGTGCCCATGGTGGCGACCAGGGTCAGTGCGTCCGAGCCCTGTCCCGCGGCAGCCACGTAGACACACGGGGTGACGGCCGCGATACCCAGCCCGACGCAGGCGAACCCGATCAGGGCCGGCACCACGCCACCGCTCAGGAGGGCGAGTGCCAGCCCGGCCCCGGCGAGCGCGCTACCGCCACGGACGATCAGGCCGTCGCCCCAGCGGCTGCGCCACCCGTCAGCGAAGAGCCGAGCCATCACCATCATGACCGAGACGACAGCGATGCCCATGGGCGCCAGTTCCGCCGATGCCTTGGCGACGTCCTTCATGTAGAGGGCCGACCAGTCGTTCATGGCGCCTTCTGTCACGGTGCCGAAGGCCATGGCGGCGCCCATCCACAACGTCATGCGAGCCGGTACGGTCCACTTGGTGCGGCTCTTCTTCTCCTGCCTCTCGGCGGACTGGTCCTGGGGCAGCAGTCCCGATCTGGCGTATCCGACGAGCAGCAGCAGCATGACGGTGGCAACACCGAAATGCACGGCCACGGTCGACGTCACCGCGTTCAGGCCCGAAGCGAGAAGTGCGGCGCCCAACGACCCACCGCTGAAGGTCGCATGCAGCTTGGACATGACGTTTCGCTGGTACTCGGCTTCGAGCGCGGCTCCCTGGGCGTTCATGGCGACGTTGAGGCATGCCACGAGAACCCCGTCGCAACACATGATCACCAGAGCGGTCGGATAGTTCGGCGCTGCGGACAGCACCAGGAGCAGCACCGCCAGGCCGAGAGCCGACACAAGGGACAGGCGCCGGGAACCCAACCGCCTCATCAGTACGGCCACCAGGGGAAACGATGCCGCCGCGCCCACACCGGTGGCCATCAGCAGCAGGCCCACCTCGGCTGCGGTCAGGCCAAGGTGTGTCTTGATCGCAGGGAGCCGCGACGCCCAGGTGGCGTACTGGAAACCCAGCGAACAGAACAGCGCGGCGATGGCCAACTGTGCTCGTCGGAACGGATCGTGAACGCGGAACATATGAATCAGCCCACTTCGTCTAGCGATGATTGCCCGCGCAGCAAACCGCTGGTTGGTTTCGGGTCGTCGGTACGGTCTGCCGGCACCGCCCTGGACATGTACACCGGAGTCGCGCCGTAACTTCCCGCGGGGACCACGCCTTGATGGACGGTGAATCCGTTCGCCGACCAGAAGGTCTCACTGCCGGCAACGGCGACCAGGGAGATCTGCTCGTACTCCTGCGAGCGGGCCGTTGCAGTGAGGTGGTGCAGGAGACGCTTCGCAAGTCCCCTGCCGCGAAGATCCTCGGCAATGACGACATCATGGAGATGCAGATTGCGCGAGCGGAAGGTGATCTCCTCCGTGCGGTCCAGATCCGGATACTCGAACATCGGGTAGGGCAGTGCCAACAGGTAGCCCGACAGTCGCTGTTCGAACTCCAGCACAAAGCACGTGGTCGGCGATACGCGAACTCTGGACTCCAGCGCGGCCCGCTCCTCCGACAGCCCGATGGCGGCATAGGCACTGCTTTCCAGCGTTACGATGTCGCCCCAGTCACCGTCGGAGACATGTCGTATGCGCACGTCGTCGCTCATCTACCGGGTGCCCTCCCTGCCGCCTATGCACGTGTAGGGAAGTGGGCTGAAGCCGTTGAATCCCTGTGTCATGTAGCTGATGGCGTAGGCGCCGCTGGAGAGCACCCAGACCGGATCTCCCGATGCGAGCGCTTCGGGCACCTGAACCAGACCGTGTTCACGGGAATAGGCGTCATCGCTGTCGCAGGTGGGCCCGGCGACCCTGGCTAAGACGTGTTCACCGTCACGATGCGAGGGGAACACGAGCCGGTACTGCAACTCGTCCATCTCATACAGGCCGTTGAACTTCCCACAGCTCAAATACAGCCAGTACTGGTGTTCACCGTTCAGGTTCTGCCGCCTGGACAGCCGGGAGACGTGCGCCCGGATGGCGCCGTGGTCGGCAACGAGATAACGCCCGGGCTCCATGACGAAGTCGAGGTGGTGTCCGGGCACCTCCCTGCACTGCTGCATGCCCTCGCGGATGATGGCGAATATCTTGTCCATCGGAGGGTCGAGCGGCTCGCCCCGCTTGTCGAGATAACCGAGAGCCGGAAGACCGCCGCCGAGATTGACGTAATCCAGCGACATGCCGCGCCGGTTCAGAATCGCGAGCACCTCGACAAGTCGCTCGAAAGCGCTTTGCCAGCCTTCGGACGTCATCTGCTGTGAACCGACGTGAATGGACAGCCCGGCCGGCTTCAGACCCGCTTCCCGCGCTTTTTCCAGGACGAGCACCGCATCGTCGGCCGAACAGCCGAACTTGTTGGTGAGGCCCCAGAGCGCTCCCTGCCCGTCGGTGGCCAGCCTGCAGAACACCCGGGCACCGGGAGCACAGGCTGCGATCGCCGCCACGTCCTCCAGGCTGTCGGTGGCGAAGTCCCTGATGCCGAGGCGATATGCGTCGATGATGTCCCGGTCGGACTTGATGGTGTTGCCGTAGTGAATTCTTTCGAGTGGAACGCCGGAGCTGATCGCCTGCGTGATCTCGTTGGGGCCTGCCGCGTCGACCCCAGCGCCCTTCTCCGCCAGTCGGGAGATCACCTCGTCCACCGGACATGCTTTCATGGCGAAGCGAACGGAGACTTCCGGCAGCTCCCGGACGAGCGTTTCGTAGCGTGCTTCGATTCCTGCGAGGTCGAAGATGATCTGGTCCTCGCCGGCGGCGGCCAGGGCGGCGAGCATGGATACGTTTTCGTGCATCATCGATGGTTTCAGCCGGGCTGCCGTTGAAGCCGGGTGGTTCTGCTCGCGTGGATCATGGGCGCCCATGCCTCGATCAGCAGTGCGAAGTCGTTGTTGTCCTGCTGGGCTTCGTCGAGCAGCCGCTCCCGGCGTGCTGCCAGGATGTCGGCGAACTCCCCGTACTTGCCGCCCAGCTTCCGATAGGACCGGTCGATCGTGTCCAGCCGCTGGACGTTCTCCGCTCGGTCCAACAGGGTGCTGTCCCTGACGAACTCGGTGATGGCGGGTATACGTACCTGGTCCCGATCGTCGAGCAGCGACTCGCCGGCCTCTGCCATCTGGTCGTAGACGAAGTTGAAGTAGAGCATCGACAGGAAGAACTTCACGAACCGCATCTGGTACGCGATGAATCCGGGACCGGTACGCCGTTCCGGGGTGTAGAAGTTCACGAGGTGGCGATTGTGCAGGACGCCGGGCAACGCCGCGTCGTGGACAAGGTGCATGAGGAAGTAGTCGCTGCCGATGGTGTCGGTCGCGGGCGGCAGTGGCACCCATTCGTGCACCTGGTAGAAAGCGATGTTGCACATGTCGACCCGCATGGGGTCAACGATGGTCAGTGTCGAGTGATCGTGGGTGAACGCCCCGGAGCCGGCTCCCCGGAAGGACTCGTCGACGAGATCCCTCTTCTCCTCGTCCGACCAATCGCCGGGCGCCCACAGGCTGACCACGTCGTGGTAGACGTCGCGGTCGAGATCGTACATCTCACCGATGTCCACGGACATCTCGCCCACGAATGAACTGCCCACCATCGTCACCGGCTTGTGCCCGTGCTTCGGGTCCAGCGTGGTCTCGTCCACGCCGTGCGCCGCGTCGATCGCTCGTTTACCGATCGACATGAGCTCGTGGTGGATGGGAAAGACCGGCGCATCGTTCACGACCTGGTAAAGGATGTCCGAATCCCGGCGGTGGATGGACTCGCAGCCCAGCGCGGCACCGATCAGGAACGCACGGTTGGTGCAGGCGCCGTAGGAGAGGTCGGACGGCAGCATGAGCTCCAGCACCAGCTCGGGCTTGGCGACACCGGCACGGTGGATCACCCGCTGGAGAAACTCACGCTGCTCCGCTTCGCCGAGGTGGTGCACGATCACATTCGGCACGGTGCGCGACTCGCGGGCGGCCTTCGCGTGCTCCGTGAAGGCCGGCTCCTCGGAGGAGTCCAGAATCAGGAGGTGGACCTCGACGTCGAA
Source organism: Streptomyces sp. NPDC059373 (assembly GCF_042751495.1). Classification (NCBI taxonomy): domain Bacteria; kingdom Bacillati; phylum Actinomycetota; class Actinomycetes; order Kitasatosporales; family Streptomycetaceae; genus Streptomyces; species Streptomyces sp. NPDC059373. Next base: position 43,310 of record NZ_JBHYXC010000025.1, read on the forward strand.
GTGCTCGGCGGCGTAGGCCGCCTCTTCGTGGACGGCCGATATCGTCTCGGCGCAGGCCCTGTTGGTCGGAAGAGTCAGACAGATTTTGCGCATACCCGTTCCTCGTTCGACGGCTCGAGGTCCCGCTCGCTCCAGGATTCACGACCCAGCAGCCTGGCACCCAGGTTGGTCAGCGTGGCGGTGTCGTACCTGAGGGATTCATGCCTCGTGGCATCACCGACGAGCGTCTTGTTCCACTCCGGCGTGCTGAGATGACGCCAGGAGTTGACGCGGGAACGCCTCAGCTCCTGGTGCGACTCCAGGGCAGGCATCATGGAGAGGTACTGGACGGCTCGAACGCCGTTCTCCGATGCGTTGGGTGCCACTCCGTGTGCCAGCAGACCGTTCCAGATCAGCAGGTCGCCGGCCTTGAGTTCCGGCCGCACCACGGGGAACTCCGCCCGGTCGATGTCGGGACGGATCGGGTCCCGGTCCGCCGGCTGAAGCGCCGCCCACCGGTCGAACTGACGGAACAGCTCGGGCGCGCACTGGAAGCCGCCCAGTTCCGGGTTGGTGTCGTTCAGCGCGATGATCCCCTGGACCCGCTGCGGCGGCACGCCGAGCGTGGTGTCGATATCCCAGTGGAGGTTGATGTCGAACCCACGCTCCGTGGGGGCGATCAGCGCACGGTCGCGGTTCTTGATGTTGGGCGGGTTGAGATTGAGCCGGTCCAGAGTCACCCAGAGCTCTTCGCAGTCCCACACGTCGACGAACGCGTCGTAGACCCGCTGCGCCTGGCGGCTGTCCCAGATGAGCTGGTGCTGGTACGCCTCGACGAACCCGTAGATGTGCAGTTCCCGGTCGAGGTCCGAACGGAACTCGCGTTCCTGGTACCAGGTGTCCGGCCGGGCCGGATCGAGCCCCTGGAAGTCCCAGGCGAAATCCAGCAGGCGATCCGCCGAGGAGGCAGGAATCGCCTGCTTCACCACGACGTAGCCGTAGGTCTGCCAGAAGGTTAAGTCCTCCTCGGACAGCACCCGGAGCTTCTGCGTTTTTCGGAGATCCCGCAACGGCGTCTCCGCAAGATAGGTATCGCCGTCCCGGCTGAAGTACGGGACGTCCGAGGGTGCTCGATGAAGATAGTGGTAGGGCGCCGGCATGCAGTCGCTCCAAGGTTCGGATCTTCTTGAGTGGATCGCTCCCAGGCCGCCCCTGTGCCGGGACCCGTCGACTGTGCGGGGATACGGCGGCGACATTCGCCGCCGGAACAGCAATCACCTGTAGCTGTCAGTAAGGGTGTTGATACGCACAGCGGTGGATGTCGTTGCCAAGAGGCGAACGAGCGCAGGGTGAGGGGCACGTGGGCGTGTCCTCATGGGTTCCGCCAGTCAACTTGGGCACCGCGAGGGGTATTGCGGCGCGCAGGTCACTTGCCGAACTCGTGTCACACCAAAATGGACTAGACCAACTCCGCGTGTCAACCGCCGAATTGGAAAGTTCAAGCGCGCGAAACCAAACGGGGTTCACCGGTTCACATAGAACCGAGGATGGACAGCTCGCGAATAGGGAATAGGTAATTCCGCTTTGTTGGACGCTGTTGGTGATGGCGTTGCTACGCAAGGTGCGATCGGCGGCCGCCGAGACGGCACCGCCCGGGCGCGGGAGGCGGGCCCACCCGGGCATGGGAGGCCGGCCCGCCGGGCCCGACCGGGGCGAACGATCTTCCTGTTGACACTGCGGATTGGACTAGGCCAGTATCCATTGGTCTGTACCAAGGCAGCGGTGCGATCGGCGTGTCGGCACTACTCGGAAGGCCCAGCTGATGTCCTCCAGCAAGCACAGCAAGGAGTTGCGACGACTCGCGCTCTCCCTCCTGCAGCCGGGCTTCGTGGGCACCGAGGCGCCAGACTGGGTGCTGCGCGACATCAGTGACGGCCTGTCATCCGTCGTGCTGTTCGCCCGCAACATCGCTTCGCCCGAACAGGTCACCAGGCTGACGGCCCAACTCCGGGCCGAGAACCCGTCGTTGATCATCGCGATCGACGAGGAGGCCGGGGATGTCACCCGGATCGAATCCTCGACCGGCTCCACCCGGCCCGGCAACTTCGCCCTCGGCGCGGTCGACGACCTCGAGTTGACCGAATCCGTCGCCCGCGACCTGGGCCGTCAACTGCACGCCGCTGGTGTGAGCCTCAACTACGCGCCCAGCGTGGACGTCAACTCCAACCCCGACAACCCCATCATCGGGGTCAGGTCGTTCGGCGTCGACTCCACCCTGGTGTCCCGGCATGCCGCCGCGTGGATCCAGGGACTCCAGTCGGCCGGTGTCGCCGCCTGCGCCAAGCACTTCCCCGGCCACGGGGATGTCGCCATCGACTCCCACCACGGCCTGCCCACCTACGACGCCGACCTCGACGAGATCGCCGCGCAGGCGCTGCCCCCGTTCCGGGCCGCTGTGGCCGCCGGCATACACGCGGTCATGAGCGCCCATCTCCTGGTCCCCGCCTACGACCCGGACCTTCCGGCCACCCTCAGCAGCCGCATCCTCAACGGCCTGCTCCGTAAGGAACTCGGCTTCGACGGTCTGATCGTCACCGACGCCATCGAGATGGGCGGCGTGACCAACCGCTACGGCATCGAAGGCGCCACGGTGAAGGCCGTCGTCGCCGGCGCCGACGCCATCTGCGTCGGCGGGGAGCACGCCGACGAGGCGACCGTCGACCTCATCGTCGGCGCTCTCCTCCGCGCGGTGTCCTCCGGGGAACTCACCGAAGAGCGCCTGGCCGAGGCGTCCGACCGCGTCCAGGCGTTCGCCGACTGGTCGACCCACCTGGGCCAGGCCGTTCCGGTCAACCCCATCAGCGGCGACATCGGCTTCGTCGCCGCCCGGCGTGCCATCCGGCTGAGCGGCTCCGCGGACGACATCCTCCCGCTCACCGCCCCTCCGCACGTGGTGGAGTTGGTGCCCTCCACCAACCTGGCTATCGGCAAGGAGACGCCGTGGGGTGTCGCCGTTCCCCTGCGCGAGCGTCTGCCCGGAACCACCTTCGTCCGGGTGCATCACCAGGAGTTGGCGGCTGATCCCGGCGTCCTGGAGAGGTACGCGCTGCTGCCTGCCTCGGGACGCCCGATGGTCATCGTCGTCAGGGACGCCTCCCGGAACAAGTGGATGGGCAGCGCCCTCGCAGACCTCACCACGGCGCGTCCCGACGCGATCGTGGTGGAGATGGGGCTGCCGGGCACCTCCGGCCCCGGCGCAGTCCAGATCTTCACCCACGGTGCCACCGCCGCCTCCGGCGTCGCCGCCGCGGAGTTCCTCATCGGCGCCCGATAGGTCAGTTGCCCTCGGACTTGACCTCACTGTCGACGAAGTCGCCGATGGCCTCGAAGACCACTCCCGGCTGCTCCATGTGCGGGAAGTGCCCGGCCTCCGGGACGGACCGGAAGGTGGCGCGGGCCTCGCCGGCGAGCACCAGCACCGGGACGGTGACCGGTGCAGGCGACCACGAAGCTTCGGGTCGTGGCAGTACGGGTCGCCCGCGTAGACCGCCAGGGTGCGCTGGTTGGCGGCCATCGCGGCCTGCTGCTGCTCGCTCTGCGCGGCCGGGTTGAGGCGCAGCTCCGGCTTGTGGAAGGCCAGTTCGCCGGTCCTGACCGGTCCTAGTGCCCCTCCCGGCAAGCTTTGCCCTGTCGCGCCGCCCAGCACGCACGCTCGCGGCGTTGGCCAAAAGCCCTGGTAGCTCCTCCCCCAAGCTCTCGGCTTCGCTCGAGCAGGGGGGACCCCCATCAAAGACTTCCGGCCGCCTTGCAATCGCACGCACCGGACGACGCTCCTTGACGGGCAAACATTGCCCGTCACAGCACTAGCTTCGCGGGGTCGGCGATCTCCAGCGGGGGCTCGGGCTTGATGCAGGTCGCGCCGAGCAGGACCAGCGCGCTGATCCGTCCGCGGTTGTCGCGCAGCCCCATCTCGGAGGCGATCCAGCCGTCGACCGAGCTGCCGGCCACCGTGACCGCGTGCAGGTTGAGCTCGTCGATCAGGTCCAGGTAGGCCACGGCCAGGTCGGCGACGGAGTCGGTCGACTCCGGCCGGGGCGTGCCGTCGAAGCCGGGGGTGGGTCGGGAGGATCACGTACGCGTGCTGGGACAGCGCGGCGGCGAAGCCTGCGACCGAGCGCGGCCCGGCGCCGCCGTCCAGCAACGATGCTGGGGCGGGCCGTCCTACTCCTTTGCGAGAGTGAACTTTCACGACCGTAGGCCACGTGCGCAAACTCATGCAAGTAGCCTCTCATCGTCAGAGTTGACTTGCGCTATGGTTGTCTCATACAGAAGGGCGAACCGATGACACCGCAGAGCAGCACCGGCCGGACCAACCAGAAACTGCGCACACGGACCGCGATCCTGCAGGCCGCGGTCGACCTGATGCGCACCGGCCGCGAGGTGACCATGCCCGAGGTCGCCAAGGCCGCCCTGGTGTCCGAGGCCACCGCCTACCGCTACTTCCCCGACCTGGCCAGCCTGCTGCAGGAGGCCATGACCGGGCAGTGGCCCACGCCGGCCGAAGCGCTCGAAGCAGTCGCAGACTCCCGCGACCCGGTCGAACGAATCGCCGCCGCGACCGAGCATCTGCTACGCCAGGTTCTGGCCTACCAGGGCGCGACCCGCGCCATGATCGCAGCCACCATCACCCGGCCCGAGGCCACCAGCGCGCGCCCCGCCCTGCGCGTCGGCCTGATCGACCACGCCCTCGCCCCCCTGGCCGACACCCTCGGCACCGCCGATCCCGCCGCCCTGGCACAGCTGAAGAACGACCTCGCCGTCGTCATCAGCGCCGAAGCCCTCTTCACCCTGACCGACCTGTGCGGACTGGACCCCGAAGACGCCATCGCCAGTGCCGTGCACACCGCGACCACCCTCACCCGGGCCGCCCTGCACGAACACGCCGCCACCGGCGCCCGCACCGCCGCGCAGCGCTGACACCAACACCGCGTCCGGCATCCGTCCCGGATTGCGGCGGCCCCCCGTTGCGTATTGCGTAGGAAGGGACGCGCCCCTTCGGCCTGGGGCGCCGGGCGTCGACATCGATTTGCCGGAATACGTCACTCCGTCTTACCGTTGCACATAGCAACAGGTTGTATATTGCAACTACTGGGTTGTCATGAGCGCGGATCACGAGGACGTCAGCTCCCGACAGCAGGCGGTCATGCGAGAGCTGCTCCAGCTCAGCCGCCGCTTCCGGGCTCATGCCCATCACCTGCACCCCGAGCTCACCCTGCCCGCCCACGCGGTTTTGGCGCAGCTCGCGAGCCGGGGCGGCCAGCAGGCCGGTGACCTGGTCGGCATGCTCGGGGTCTCCAAGTCCACCGTCAGCCGTGAGCTCTCCGACCTGCAGCGTTCCGGACTGGTCACACGAAGCCTCGACCGGTACGACAACCGGATCCAGGTCGTCGACATCACCGAGCGCGGCAGGGAAGTACTCGAGCAGTCGGACCGGCGGATGACCGCGCAGGTCGCACGGCGCACCCGCGACTGGCGCCCCGAGGAGATCCAGGCGTTCCATGCGCTCCTGCGCCGGTACAACGAGGGCGGCTCCCCCGCCACCTGACCCGGAAGAGAAAGAGAGGCGATCGCTATGCGCGCCGAGGACGTCGCACAGTCTTTGACCACCCCCCTCAACGCCCCCGCCTTCCCGGCGGGCCCGTACCGGTTCACCAACCGCGAATACCTCAACATCACCTACCGCACCGACCCGGCGGCACTCGACGCTGTCGTGCCCGAACCGCTGCGGGTTCCCGAGCCCTTGGTGCGATTCGAAGTCATGCGCATGCCCGACGTGACGGGGCTGGGCGACTACACCGAGTCCGGCCAGGTCGTGGCCGTCGAGTACGAAGGCGAACGCGGCGAGTACAGCCTGGCCATGTACGTCGACAGCCACCCGGCCATCGCCAGCGGCCGCGAGATCAGCGCCTTCCCCAAGAAACTGGGCGCGCCGCGGCTGTACATCGACTCCGACGCCCTGGTCGGCACCCTCGACTACGGCAGTCTGCGCGTCGCCACCGCCACCATGGGGTACAAGCACCGCCCTTTGGACCCCGCCCAGGCCCGCGATGAAGTCACCCTGCCGACGTTCATGGTCAAGAAGCTGCCGGGCTACGACGGCAGACCTCGCATCTGCGAGCTGGTCCGCGCCCAGATCTCCGACGTGACCATCAAGGGCGCCTGGACAGGGCCGGCTCGCCTGGAACTGTTCGCCCACGCGCTCGCGCCGCTGTCCGACCTGCCCGTACTCGAAGTCGTCGCCGCGAGCCACATCCTGACCGACCTCGCTCTGGGCCGCACAGAACTCGTGCACGACTACCTCGCCTGAGCCGTCGCGCTGCCGTCGCGCCGCCGTCGCGCTGCCGCACCAGGCCGGCCGTACCGGCAAGACCGCCCCATCCGCAGAGAGGACCCCACCATGACCGAAACCACTCATGCCGCCGGAATCCGACGCGTTACAGTCGTCGGCGGAGGCGTGATCGGCGCCTCCTGGGCCGCACTGTTTCTCGCCCACGGCCTCGAGGTCACCGTCACCGACCCGCAGCCCGGCATCGACACCCAGGTGCGCGAACTGATCGACGGCACGGTGCCCGTACTGCAGGGCCTGGGTCTGCGGACAGAAGACCTCACCGGGAATCTCAGCTTCGAGCCCGACCTGGCCGCCGCCGTGCGGGAGGCCGACCTCGTACAGGAGAACGGCCCCGAACGGCTGGACGTCAAGCAGCAGATGTGGCGGACGATCGAGGAGAACGCCCCAGCCACAGCCCTGTTCGCCACCTCCACCTCCGGCATCCCCGCCACCGACATCGCCACCGCGCTGCGCCGACCGGAACGCCTCGTGGTGGGCCACCCCTTCAACCCGCCGCACCTGGTGCCGCTCGTGGAGATCGTGCCCGGTGAGCGCACCAGCGAGGAAACCGTCGAACGCGCCCGTGTCTTCTACGCCGCGTTGGGCAAGAGCCCCCAGGTGCTCCGCAAGGAGGTTCCCGGTTTCGTGGCCAACCGTCTGCAATCGGCTCTCTTCCGTGAATGCGTACACCTGGTTGCCGACGGAGTCGTCACCGAACAGGAACTGGATGCCATCGTCACCTCCTCCATCGGGCTGCGCTGGGCGGTCGCAGGACCGTTCCAGACGTTCCACCTCGGCGGAGGACAAGGCGGCCTGGAGCACTTCGTCACCCACCTGGGCCCCGGCATGGAAAAGCGCTGGGTCCAGATGGCAGCTGAACACGTTGCCTTCGACGACGCCACCGTGGACACCCTGAGCGAACAAGCCCGGAACTTCGGCGCCGGAATCGACGAGTTGGCCGCCGAACGCGACCGCAGGCAGGTCGTCCTCATGCGTGCCCTCGCCGAAACCCCCCACGCGCACGGGGCGTAACACCGCGACCGAGCGCCCCGCCGCCCGCCACGGCAGGGGGCTCGCCCGGCCCCGACTCACCCGTTCTCCTTCGCGGAAAGCCCACACCATGAACTCACTCACCGAAAAGATCTCCCAGGCCGTAGCCCATCCGCTCAGCGGCGACGACGACTTCGACATCCACAACGCCCTGCACGACGTACTGGCCGACATCGGCATGCGTCCCGAGGACAGCGGCGGCCTGATCACCTTCCGTGGGGCCGACCCGATCGTCCCCTCCACCATCCGTCTGGGAGCCGTACCGGCGCTGGGCATGACCGCCAAGTCCGTGGCCCTCGCCTCTTTGTGGCGACACCGCGGGGGCGAGGGCCAGGACATCACCATGGACCTGCGCAAGGCTCCGCACCGCCTGTGCCCGTTCTACGACAAGAAATGGGAGAAGCTCAACGGGTTCAGCCCCGGTCGGCCGCATGACCCCGACAACCCTTTCAGCCTGCGGTTCTACGAGGCCCGCGACGGCCGCTGGGTCATGCCGCTCAACCTGTATCCGAAGATCAAGGACGCCACGCTCCGGCTGCTGGAGACCACGCCCGACGAAGCTTCCGTTGCGGAAGCCATCCGTACCCGGGACGCAGCCGACCTGGAACAGGCGGGCACGGACGCCGGCGTCGTGATGCCGATGCTGCGCACGACCGAGGAGTTCCTCGCCGAACCGCAGTACCGGGACCACATCGCCCACGAGCCACTGATCAAGATCGAGAAGATCGGCGACAGTGATCCCGAACCCCTGCCGGCCGGGGTCTCCCAACCCCTGGACGGTCTGCGCGCACTGGGAATGGGACACGTCATCGCGGGCGCGGGCATCGGCCGCGACCTGGCCCAGCACGGCGCGGACGTGCTGAATCTGTGGCGCCCCACCGAATGGGAGAACGACGTCACCTACTACACCGCGAACGTCGGAGTACGGTCGGCCACCGTCGACCCCTACTCACCCGAAGGCCGAAGCCGCATCCACGACCTGCTGCACGACGCCGACATCTTCTACGCGAACCGCCGGCCCGGCTTCCTGGAGAAGATCGGCCTGTCCGCCGAGGAGGCTGCGGCGGTGCGTCCCGGCCTCGTCTACGCCACCGTCAGCCTGCACGGTGACAGCGGACCATGGGCTGACCGCGTCGGCTTCGACCAAACCGCCGGCTGCGTCAGCGGAGTCATGCTCCGCGAAGGAACCGCCGGCCGCCCGGCCCTGCCGCCCATCGGTGTCGTCAACGACTACGTCCTGTCCTGGCTGGCCACCGCAGGAATCATCCGCGCCCTCATCCTGCGGGCCACCCAGGGCGGCAGCTACAAGGTCAGCCTCAGCCTGAGCCGGGTGTCCGCCTGGATCCTCAGCCTCGGTGTCTTCGACCGTGACTACGCCCACGAGGTCGCCGGCACGGGCGGCCCCGACTCCCGGCACGCCTACCTCGACCCCGACCAGTTCAGCGCCCAGACCCCCTGCGGCCTCTACACCGGCGTCACGGACCAGGTCGTGATGTCCGCGACGCCAGGCCGCTTCCGGACGATCCTCGTACCCCGCGGCAGCGGCGCCCCCGCCTGGCTGCCACAGACCTGACCCGGGGACCACTGACAGTCGGTCACGCGGCGTCGAGCCGGTCCCGCAGCTCCGGCGCGAGGTCCAGCTCTGCGGCGGGAAGCAGCTCGTCGAGCTGGGCCACACTGCTCACGCCCAGGATCGGCAGCACCGGCACGGACCCGCCGAGCAGCCAGGCCAGCACGACCTGGTTCGGGGTCGCGCCCAGCTCCGACGCCACCTCGCGGAGCACGCGCAGCCGTGCGGCCGAGCCGTCGTGCGCGTACTGGGCGAGGAGCGGCTTGTCGTCCCGCGTGTAGGCACCCGCGATGAGGGTGGAGTAGCCGAGCAGGGTCAGGTCGGGCTGGGTGCCCGCGTAGTCCAGCAGCTGGTCGTCCACGTGCCGCTGGCAGCCGAACCGGGCCCCTTGGCGCGGCTTGAGATAGGTGTGCCGCTGCTGGACGACCTGGTAGCCGGGCAGCCCGCGCTCGGTGGCGAGGCGGCGGGCCTCGGCGATGTGCCAGGCGGGGTGGTTGCTGACCCCGAGGGTGCCGACGGTGCCGTCGGCGACCAGGTCCGCGAAGGCTCCGACGGTCTCCTCCACGGGGACGCGCCGGTCCTCGATGTGGGCGTAGTAGAGGTCGATGCGGTCGGTGCCGAGCCGCTTCAGGCTGCCCTCGGCGCCCGCGCGGATGGTCGGGGCGGCCAGGCCCTCGGCGTTTCCGAGATCGCCGTCGTCGTCGATCCAGCGTGTGCCGCGTGAGAGGTCCGGGCGGGCACCGACCTTGGTGGCGACGACCATCCGGTCGCGGGCGCCGCGGTCGGCCAGCCAGTGGCCGAGGACGAGTTCGCTCTCGTCGCCGGTGGCGCCGTCCACCCAGCAGGCGTAGTTGTTGGAGGTGTCGACGAAAGTGCCGCCGGCCTCCATGAAGCGGTCGAGGATCGCGAACCCGGTCTTCTCGTCGACGGTCGTGCCGAAGGGCAGGACCCCCAGGCACAGCGCGCTGACTTCGGGGCCGGTCCCGCCGGCAAGTGTGCGATAGCGCATGGTGCGTACTCCCTGCGTAGACGAAAGGTGCACAGTCCCTGTTGCTGTCAGAGACTGTGCACCTTGGAGTACGGACGAGGGCAAGCCCTCCCGAACGGCCTCAGCCCACGAAGGCGTTGAGCTGGATGCCGCCGTCGATGACGAGGGTCTGGCCGGTGATCCAGCCGGCCGCGTCCGAGAGGAGGAAGGCGGCCGCGCCGCCGATGTCCTCCGGAACGCCGAGCCGCTTGAGGGGGTAGGCGGCTGCCGCCTCCTCCTCGCGGCCTTCGTAGAGTGCGGCGGCGAACTTGGTCTTGACGACCGCCGGGGCGATGGCGTTGGCGCGGACGCCGGGGGCCATCTCGGCGGCGAGCTGGACCGTGAGGTTGATCATCGCGGCCTTGCTGATGCCGTACGCGCCGATGAAGGGGGAGGCACTGAGGCCGGAGACGGAGGCGATGTTGACGATGGCGCCGCCGTGCTCCTTCTGCCAGGCCTTGTAGGTCTGCTGGGCGAAGCCGAGGGCGGAGATGACGTTGGTCTCGTAGACCTTGCGGGCGACGCCGAGGTCGAGTTCGGCGATCGGCCCGAAGACCGGGTTCGTACCGGCGTTGTTGGCGAGGTAGTCCACGCGGCCGAAGGCCTCCATCGTGCGCGCGACGGCCTCGGCCTGGTGGGCCTCGTCGTGGGCCTTGCCTGCGACGCCGATGACGCGGTTGGAGCCGAGCCGCTCGACGGCCTCCTTGAGGGCGTCCTCGTTGCGGCCGGTGATGGTGACGCGGTCGCCACGGGCGACGAGGGCTTCGGCGATGCCGTAGCCGATGCCCCGGCTGGCGCCGGTGACGAGGGCGACGCGGCCGCTGTCGGGCTGAGAAGTCATGACGGGGTCTCCTGTACGCGTCAGTTGAGCGGGCCGCCGGCCACGTACAGGACCTGGCCGGAGACGAAGCCGGCGTTGTCGCCGGTGAAGAAGGCGATGGCGTTCGCGATGTCGTCGGGCTTGCCGACCCGCTGGACCGGGATCTGGGTAGCGGCGGCGGCCTGGAACTCCTCGAAGCCCATGCCGACGCGGGCGGCAGTGGCCGCGGTCATGTCGGTGACGATGAAGCCGGGGGCGACGGCGTTCGCGGTGACGCCGAACTTGCCGAGCTCGAAGGCGAGGGTCTTGGTGAAGCCCTGCAGACCGGCCTTGGCGGCGGAGTAGTTGACCTGGCCGCGGTTGCCGAGCGCGGAGGAGGAGGACAGGTTGACCACGCGGCCGAACTTGGCGTCCACCATGTGCTTCTGGACGGCGCGGGTCATCAGGAAGGCGCCGCGCAGGTGCACGTTCATGACCGTGTCCCAGTCGGAGGCGCTCATCTTGAACAGCAGGTTGTCGCGGAGCACGCCCGCGTTGTTGACCAGGATCGTCGGCGCCCCCAGCTCCTCGGCGACGCGGGCGACAGCGGCCTCGACCTGGGCCTCGTCGGACACGTCGGCACCGACGGCGATGGCCTTGCCGCCTGCCGCCGTGATCTGCTCGACGGTGTCCTTGCAGGCGCCCTCGTCGAGGTCGAGTACGGCGACGGCGCGGCCCTCGGCGGCCAGGCGCACGGCGGTGGCGGCGCCGATGCCGCGCGCGGCCCCGGTGACGATCGCTACGCGCTGATCGGTGGTCGACATCTGTTCTCCTCAGCCTGTGATTCAGCCCTGTGGTTCGGCCGCCGCGACATGAGCGACCGCTTAGTAGGTCCCGTAGCCGAAACCGTAGGAGCGTCGTGACCCTGTGTCAACGCCAGCGCGGCCGATGTGGCTCAGCGCACCAGAAGATCCAGCAGGCGGTCCACCTCGGCCTCGGGGTCCGCGGTCAGCCCGGTGTGGATCGGCCCCGGCTGCACAATGGTGCTGCGCGGGGCGGTCAGCCACCGGAACCGCCGCCCCGGGTCGTCCTGCGACGCCTGTCCGGCCCGCGCGCCGCCCGCGCAGATGCCCTCGTACCCGCGCAGCGCGGCCCGTACGCCGTCCATGTCCACGTCGGCGTCCAGGCAGGCGAGGCGGGTCTCGTCCAGGTGCACGCGGGCCCCGAGGAAGGACTTGGCCCGGCAGTACACCAGCACCCCGGCATTGATCTGCTCGCCGCGCTCGATGCGCGGGACGACGCGCACCAGCGCGTACTCGAACACGTCCCGCTCGCTCACTTCGCGGCCTTCCCCTCGACCCAGGTGCGCAGCCACTCCGGCGGCGGCTGTTTCTCCTTCTCCTGCGGCGCGAGCTTGATCCGCTCGTGTACGGACCCGGCCCGGGCCAGCAGCACCTTCTCGTACGCCCGGCGTACCTCGTCGGGGCTCTCGAAACCCGGTTCGTCCGTCAGCCACTCGTCCGGGATGAGCGAGGTGACCTCACGCAGCAGCTCGCCGGTGATCTTCGGGGCCAGCAACCGGGCGGCGGCGCCGATGTCGGGGGTGAAGCGGGACAAGGCGTGGTCGGAGGCGTCGTAGGGCTTGTCGGCGGCCTGGTCGGCCGCCTTCCAGCTGTGGTGGAAGATCAGCGAGGCCCCGTGGTCGATCAGCCAGAGGTCCTTGTGCCACACCAGCATGTTGGGATTCCGCCAGGAGCGGTCGACGTTGCCGATGAGGGCGTCGAACCAGATGACACGGCCGGCCTCGTCCGGCTCCACCTCGAAGACCAGCGGGTCGAAGCCCAGCGAGCCGGGCAGGAAGTCCATGCCGAGATTGAGGCCGCCGCTGGCCTTCAGCAGGTCCTGGACCTCCTGGTCCGGCTCCCCGAGCGCGATCACCGGATCGAACCAGAACCTCACCAGCTCCGGCACCCGCAGCCCCAGCCGGCGTCCCAGCTCCCCCGCGACCACCTCGGCGACCAGCGCCTTGCGGCCTTGCGCGGCGCCATGGAATTTGACGACGTACGTGCCGAGATCGTCGGCCTCGATGACGCCCGGCACCGATCCGCCCTCCCGCAAGGGAGTCACGTAGCGGGTCCCTCTCACCTCATTGAGCATCGCACCAGATTAAGGGCGTGCGATGGCCGCTCCGTACCCGCGAGCACTTCACTCTCGACGGGATTCCTCGCGATGACTCGGTGTGTCCGAGCGGCCCGCGGCGATTTCCGGGAAATCTTGAACCAGGGGCCGGGGAGATCCGTATGTCTTGCGAGGGTGGTCACCCGCCCCACCGGGCGGACGCTCCCCCGCCGCCCGGTCCGTACAAGGCAACAGGAAGTGACGCATGGCCGAGACGTCCCGTATCCCAGGTTCGCCGACCCGCCGCAACGTCGTCGCAGGGGTGGGCGCTGCCGGCCTCGCCGCCGCGCTGGTCGCCTGCGGCAATTCCACCGACACCTCCGCGGGATCCGGCACCGTGTCAACCTCGCCATCGGAGGGCGGTGCCTCGTCGTCGGGCGCCGGTGGGAGCGGTTCGGCGCTCGCCAAGACCAGCGACATTCCGTCAGGCGGCGGCACGGTCTTCGCCGACCAGAAGGTCGTGGTGACCCAGCCGACCGCAGGTGAGTTCAAGGCCTTCTCCGCGGTCTGTACGCACCAGGGCTGCGTCGTCAAGGACGTGTCCGGCGGCACGATCAACTGCCCGTGCCACGGCAGCAAGTTCAAGATCGCCGACGGCAGTGTGGCCAACGGCCCTGCGACGCAGCCGCTGGCCGCGGCCAACATCAAGGTCAGCGGGGATTCGGTGACGCTCGCCTGAGGCCTCAGGCTGAGGCTTCAGGCTGAGGCGGACCCTGAGACAGAGGCTTTGGCGGCGCCCCGTCGCCGCCAGCTCTCGATGACCTCAGCGGCCGTGGTGACGGTCGAGACCAGCGCCAGGGTGTGCCGGACGACTGCCTGTGTGTAGTCGTCCGGCACCCCGGCGATGGCATCGGCCGGCACCACGGCTTCGTAGCCGAGGTTGACCGCGTCGAAGACGGCGTTGGGCACCGCGACGTTCGCCGAGACGCCGGTGATGATGACCGTACGTATCCCGAGATTGCGCAGCAGGGCGTCGGCGTCGGTGCCGGCCAGCGGCGACAGGCCGTGCAGCCGCCGCAGTACGAAGTCCGTGTCGGCGAGCGGGATCTCCCCGGCGAGCGTGGTGGCGGGTGTGCCGGAGGTCTGCTGGACGGGCAGGCGCTCGGCGGCGCGGAAGAGCCGGGCGTTGCGGTTGGCGCCCCGGCCGTCGGGGCGCCGTTCGGCGATGGCGTGCAGGACGGTGGCGCCGGCCGCGCGGGCGGCGGTGACCAGCTCCGCGATCCGGTCGAGGGCGCCGGACTCGCGCACGGCGGCGGCGAGTTCGGGCAGGGCGCCGTACGGGCCGACGACGCCGCGCTGGCACTCTATGGTGAGCAGGGCGGTGACGGCCGGGTCGAGGAGCGCGTCGAGTCTTTCCGATTGCCACACGGCCGCATACGATACCTGACGTATCGTCAGACAGGAAGCGGGGGCCGACAGTTGACCGACACCCAGCGGCGCGGACGCCGGATCATGATGACCCCGGACGAGATCGACGCCTTCCTGTGCGAGCAGCGCACGTGCCGGGTGGCCACCGTCTCGCCGGACGGCCGTCCGCACGTCGGGGCGCTGTGGTTCGCCTGGGACGGCATGTCGCTCTGGCTCTACTCGATCACGCGCAGCCGCCGCTGGGCCGACCTGCGGCACGATCCCCGGGTCGCGGTCGTCGTGGACGACGGCAAGGACTACGGCGAGCTGCGCGGGGTCGAGCTGGCCGGCAGCGTCGACTTCGTCGGCGAGGCCCCCCGCACCGGCGAGCCGCATCCCGAACTCGACGTGCCCGAGCGGCTGTTCGCCGCCAAGAACTTCGGCCTCGACGCCATGGTGCACGACGGCCGGCACGCCTGGCTGCGGCTCACCCCGGAGGCCGTGACGTCCTGGGACTTCCGCAAGATCCCGCAGGGCTGACGCCTCAGCCGGACACGCCCTGGACTTCCTCCCCCACCTTCCGCAGCGCGTCCACCGCCACCCGGATCGCGGGCCTGCGGTCCGCGTCGGAGCGCCAGACCGCGTAGATGTGCCGGCGCATGGTGTGGCGTACGGGCACCGCCCGCACCCCCTCCGGCAGCGGCCCGCGGCCCAGGCGCGGCGCGACGGCCACCCCGAGCCCGGCGGCGACCAGGGCCAGCACCGTGTGGTGCTCCTCGGCGTGGTGGGCGATCCGCGGCTCGACGCCCTTGCCGCGCAGGGTGAACAGCAGCCATTCGTGGCAGAAGCCGCCGTCGGGCCAGGCGATCCAGTCGTCGTCGGCCAGCTCGACGAGGTCGACCTCGGCCCGGTCGGCGAGGGGGTGGCCGGGCGGCAGCACCACATCGGCGAGGTCGTCGAGCAGCGGCGCCTTGGCCAGACCGCCGGGCAGCGACATGGGCTTGTTGTACCAGTCGAGGACCACCGCGAGGTCGATGTCGCCGCGCACCAGCCTGACCAGCGCGGGCTCGGGCTCCATCTCCTGGACCATCGCCCGCAGCTTCGGGTACTCCTGCCGCATCGCCAGCAGGGCCTGCGGGAACAGCCCACGAACCGAGGTCGGAAAGGCCCCCATGCGCAGCTCGCCGACCGGCGCCCCACGGTGTGCCTCCAGGTCGGAGTGGGCCAGTTCGACCAGGGACAGGATGCGCCCGGCGTGCCCGGACAGCAGCTTGCCCGCGTCGGTGAGCCGCACACCGCGGCCGTTCTTGGCCAGCAGTTGCTGACCGGTCTCGCGTTCGAGCTTGCTCATCTGCTGGGAGATGGCGGAGGTCGTGACATGCAGGACGTCGGCGGCCGCGCTCACGGAGCCGTAGGTCGACACGGCGTTGAGGATGCGGAGCCGCTCCAGATTCAACATGTAAGCGATCCTACGCGATCGTGCTTACGTAATCTCCCTTGTCCTAAGAGGTCGCAGAGGCCAAGGTGTACGGCATGAGCGCAACCACCCCCGCACCGTCCGCCACCGCACTATCCGCCGCCGCCGTAGCCGTTGACCGCCCCTCGCGCCGTCCCGCGCTGGACTGGCGGATCCGCTGGACCGTACTCGCGCTCATCTGGGGTTTCAGCTTCCTCCTCATCAAGGTCGGCACCGAGGCCTTCGCCCCGCTCCAGGTCACCCTGGGCCGCATGGGCTTCGGCACGGCGGTCCTCGTCGCCACCGTGGCGGTCAAGCGCGAGCGGATCCCGCGCGGGGCGCGCACCTGGGGGCATCTGGCGGTCGCGGCCTTTCTGCTCAACGCGCTGCCGATGTCACTCTTCTCGTACTCCGAGCTGACTATCCCGTCCACCCTGGCCGGGATCTGCAACGCCACGACTCCGCTGTGGAGCATGGTGCTCTCGGTCGTCGCCTTCTCCGAGGACCGGCCGACCCGCCAGCGGGTGATCGGGGTCGGCGTCGGATTCCTCGGCGTCCTCACCGTCCTCGGCGCCTGGCAGGGCTTCTCCGGGCAGGACCCCGCCGGTACAGCGATGGCCCTGGCCGCCGGCGCCAGCTATGCGGTCGGCTGGATCTACGTCCGCCGGACCCTGAGCGACAGCGGCAACTCGGCCCTGTCGATGTCGGCGCTGCAGCTGCTGCTCGCCACCGCCCAGCTCGCGGTCGTCACCCCGCTCTTCACCTCCGCACCGGCCTCGTTCCCGGTCGTGCCGCTGCTCGCGGTCATCGCCCTGGGGGCCATCGGCACGGGCTTCGCCTTCCTGCTCCAGTACCGCCTGGTCGCCGAGAAGGGTCCGACCATCGCGACCATGGTCACCTACCTCATCCCGGTCATCGCGACCGCGGCGGGCGTCACGATCCTCGGCGAGCACCTGAGCTGGAACGAGCCGGTCGGCGCCCTGGTCGTGCTGGCCGGCGCCGCCCTGACGCAGCGCCGGCCCCAGGATCCGGCCCAGGACCAGGACCGGGCTCAGCCGAAGCGCCCGGCCCGGTAGGGGCGCACCGCGTCGGCGATGGCGTCCGCCAGGGCGGGCAGCTCACCGGCGTCGAGCGGTGACACGGTCACCCGTACGCCGGGCGGCGAGGCCAGCCGGAAGCGGGCGCCCGGGGCGACGGCCCAGCCGGACTGGAGGAGACGGGTGACCGCGCCGGTCTCGTCGGGCACCGGGATCCAGACGTTCATGCCGCTGCGCCCGTGCGCGGGGACGCCGCGCTCGGCCAGCGCCCTCAGCAGCCCGTCCCGGCGCTCGGCGTAGCCGGCGGCGACCGCCTCGGCGTCCACGGCGCCGGTGCGCCACAGGTGCACCACGGCGTCCTGGAGGAGATGGCTGACCCAGCCCGGTCCGAGGCGGTGCCGGCCGCGGACCCGGTCGACGGTGACGGGGTCACCGGTGAGCACGGAGAGCCGCAGGTCAGGCCCGTACGCCTTGGCGGTCGACCGTACGAGCATCCAGTGCCGGGTGCTGCCCGCCAGCGGGTGCAGCGGCAGCTCCACGAGGCCGTGGACGTGGTCGTCGTCGATGACAAGCACGTCCGGGTGCCCGGCCAGCACCGTACGCAGTTCGGCCGCGCGGGCGGCGGAGATCACGGCCCCGGTCGGGTTCTGGCCCCGGTCGGTGACCACCAGGCCGCGCGCGCCCTGCCGCAGCGTCCGCTCGACGTCGCCGGGCAGCGGGCCGTCGTCGTCCACCGCGACCGGCACCGGCCGCATGCCCAGCGCCGTGAGGATGTCGAAGACACTGCCCCAGCCCGGGTCCTCGACGGCGACCGCGTCGCCGGGGCGCAGATGCGCGGTGAGCGCCCGCTCGATGGCGTCCAGCGAGCCCGACGTGACGCCGATCGGGCCGTCCGGCACGCCGTCGGCGTCGAAGGCCTCGCGGGCCAGCCGGCCCAGCTCCTCGTCCACGGCGGAGCCGCCGTACAGCATCGGGCGCGCCGCGTGCCGGGCCGCCGCGGCCGCCAGCGCGTCGCCGAGCGGGGGCAGCAGCGCCAGGTCCGGATTGCCGGTGGCCAGGTTCCGTACGCCGGGCGGCGCTTCGATGCTGATCTCGTCCCGGGCACTGGTCGCGGGGCGCGGGCGGACCCGGCTGCCGCGCCGCCCCGCCGTCTCGATCACCCCCCGGTCGCGCAGCAGGCGGTAGGCCGCGGCGACGGTGTTCGGGTTCACGCTCAGCTCGGTGGCGAGCTCGCGCAGCGGCGGCAGGGTCGCGCCGGGCTGCAACGCGCCCTCGCCGATGGCGCGTTCGACGTCGGCGGCAATTTCGGCTGCGCCGCGCCCGGTGATCGTATAGTCTCCTAGCACAAACAGGATTATGCACTAGTTCAAAGGATTGCGCCATGACCGACACTGCCGAATACCGGGCGACCGACCGCACCGTCCCCACCCGCAGCGCCGACCGCGCCTCCTACGACCACGAGCTGGTCCACTCCATCCTCGACGAGGCCTACGTCTGCCACCTCGGCTTCGTCCGCGACGGCGCGCCCGTCGTCCTGCCGACGCTCTACGCCCGCGTCGGCAACCGGCTCTACGTTCACGGCTCCACCGGATCCCGCCCGCTGCGCGGCGCCGCCGCCGACCCGGGGCTCGCGGTCTGCCTGACGGTCACCCACGTGGACGGCATCGTGCTGGCCCGCTCCGCCTTCCACCACTCCATCAACTACCGCTCGGTCGTCGTCCACGGCACCGCCCACCAGGTCACCGACCCGGCCGAGCGCGCCGAGGCCCTGGACGCCCTGGTCGAGCACATCGTCCCCGGCCGGGCCGACGACTCCCGCCGCGCCAACGCCAAGGAGCTCGCCGCCACCGCCGTTATCCGCCTCGACCTCGACGAGGTCTCCGCGAAGCTCCGCACCGGTGGCCCCAACGACGACCCCGAGGACCTCGCCCTCCCCCACTGGGCCGGCGTCCTGCCCGTCTCCCGTACGTACGGCGCCCCCGTCCCCTCCGACGACCTCGACCCGTCCATCGCCCTCCCCGCCTACCTCGCCTGAGGACCGACCATGCTCATCCACCCCTGGGATGCCGCCCTCGACGAAGCCGAGTGGCAGGGCTGGCTCGCCGCCCACGACTTCGGTCAGCTCGCCGTCAACGGCCCGCCCGGCGAACCGCCGTTCGTGCAGCCGCTGCACTTCTCGTACGACGCCGAGCGCGGCGAGGCCGTCACGCATCTGGCCCGGCCGAACCCCATCTGGCCCGCGATCACCGCCGCCCCGCAGGTCACCCTCAGCGTGGTCGACGACTACACCTTCATCCCCGGCCCCTGGCACGCCCCCGACGACGCCCCGCCCGAGCACGGCACGCCCACCAGCTTCTACGCGGCCGTCCAGCTGCTCTGCACGGCGCACGTCGTCGACGACCCCGAAGCCAAGGCCGACCTCCTGCACCGCCAGCTCGCCCACTTCCAGCCCGCCGGCGACTACGCCCCCGTCGCCCCCGACGTCGCCCCGTTCGGCCGCATGCTCCCCGGCATCCGTGGCCTCCGCCTCGAAGTCACCGACGTCCGCGCCAAGTTCAAGTACGGCGCCAACAAGCCCCGCACCATGCAGCACACCGTGGCCGCCCGCCTGGCCGACCGCGACGCCCCCGGCGACGCCGCCGCCCGCGCCCACCAGCTGCGCCGCCTGGCCGCCACGGAGGGCTGAACGCGGGGCGGGGGTAGCCCCGCCCCGCGCACCCTACGAGTGGGCCCCTACGCCGCCGCCAGCCGGGCCTCCTCAAGACCCAGGCCGGCGACAGCCGCCAGCAGGATCACCGTGCCCACGACGGTCGCCGGCGCGAGGCGTTCGCCCAGGACGGCGACGGCGATGGCGGCCGCGGAGACCGGCTCGATGAGGGCGATGACGGAGACCGTGGCGGCCCGGACGACCGCCGCGCCGGCGAAGTAGAGCCCGTACGCGAGAGCGGTGGGCACCGACGCGAGATAGACCAGCAGCCACAGGCTGTGCGCCAGCCCCTCGGCGCGCGGCAGCAGTCCGCCGCCCTCCGCCTCCGCGAAGGGCAGGATGCAGACGGCGCAGATGGCGAAGGACCAGAGCGAGGTCAGGAAGGGGTCGCCGCCCCCGCCGTCACGGCCCAGCCGCCGGGTCAGGACGGTGATGCAGGCGTACCCGAAGGCGGAGAGCAGCGCGAAGGCGACACCCGCCGGCCGGACCGACGCACCGCCGCCGCCCAGCACGAGCACGGCGAGCCCGACGAGCGCACCGCCGACCGCCAGCACGCCCCCGCGGCCCAGGCGTTCGCCCATGGTGAGCCGGGCGCCCAGCGCGATGAGTACGGGTCCGGCGCCGAGGGTGACCACGGTGGCGACGGCCAGCCCGGTGACGGCGACCGCGCAGAAGTACGCTGCCTGGAAGAGGGTGAGCCCGAGCCCGGTGACGAGGATCTGCCGCACCGGCGCGGCAGCCCGCGTACGGCGCCGGCCCCGCCCGAGCAGTCGCGCCGCCAGCAGCAGGGCGACGCCCCCGGCGGAGCGCCAGAAGGTCAGGGCCAGCGGGCCGAGGCCGCTGCCGGAGTAGAGCAGCGAGGCGGCGGCGCCTGCGGTGCCCCAGGCCGTGGCGGCGAAGGTGACGTAGAGCAGACCCCGTCCAACGGGCAGGGCGTGGGAAGGCACATGGTGATCGGACACGGAGTTCTCCCGCGGAAGAAAAGGAATGGTCGCCTGGTCCCGTGTGCGGGCAGCGGCGACCGGCCCGTCACCGTGCAATCACCGGCCGGGCCCGGTCTTCCGTGGTTTCGCCGCCCGCGTCAGGCGGCGGGAGGCGGCAGAACGCCGTGCATCAAAGGCATGGTCATCACCCTATACGGGCTCGGGCAGCGGCTCGACAACCGGATCCTGCACTGCCGGCGGGGACCCGGCCGGCTTGGCCGTCTGCGCGACAAACGCCCCGGCCAGCACCAGCACACCGCCGACGATCTGCGGCAGCGCGAGATGCTCCCCGAGCAGCACCCACGCGAAGACCGTCCCGACGACCGCCTCCAGGCAGGCCACCACGCCCGCGACCTGCGGCGACAGCCGGCGCACCGCCAGCACTCCGGTGAGGTAGGCGACGACCGTCGCCACCAGCACCACCCAGCCGAGCAGCAGCAGAGCGGGCACCTCCCGGTCGCCGAGCGCGGCCTTCCCGGCGAGGACGGACCACGCCATGCCCCAGGGGCGCGAGACGACCGTCAGCGCGATGGCGCCGACCAGCAGTCCGTAGGCGATGACGCCGACCGGATCGGGTGCGTCGTCCCCCGCGCTGCCGTGGTCGGCCAGCACGAAGTAGCTGACCTGGCAGATGGCCGCGCCGAAGGCGAGCAGCAGACCGAGCGCGTCGAAGGCGAGCCCTGACCAGACCTCGACGACCGAGGCCATGCCGCCGACCGCGAGGACGACACCGACGGCCGCCGCCCGGGTCACCGGCTTGCGCTGTACGAAACGTACCCAGCCCAGCAGCAGCGCCGGGCCGAGGAACTCCACGAGGATCGCGACGCCGACCGGGATCCGGGATATCGCCGCGAAGTAGAAGGTCTGTACTCCGGCGACGCCCAGCAGCCCGAAGCCGAGCAGCAGCCCCGGCCGCCGCAGCACCAGCGCCCGGTGCCGCCAGGCGACCGGCAGCATGACGAGCGCGGCGCCCGCCACCCGCAGCCACACCACGTGCAGCGGATCGAGCCCGGCCTCGATCAGCGGCTTGGCCGCGACTCCCGAACCACCGAACGCGAAAGCGGACCCGAGTGCGAGCCCGAGTCCGGCGTTCCTCCCCTGTGAGACATGCATCGGGCCATGATGTCAGCTCGCGACAGTACCGTCACCTCCGTAGCAACTGACAGGGCGGCGCTGGTCGGGCAGCGCCGCGAGCAGCTCCCGGGGTTCCACCCCGGCGCGGCTCAGCACCTCGGCCGCCCGGCACTCCGGGTCGGCGGCGAGCGCGGCCAGCAGATCGGTTCCGTTGGGCTGGGCCACGCCGCGGGCGCGGGCGCGCGCCGTGGCGGCGTTCACGGCAGCGGCGGCGGACGGGCTCCAGCCGGGCAGTCCCGGTACGACCGGCAGGGCCCCCGAGTCCTCCACCGACCTCCGCCAGCGCATGCCGTAGCCGATGCTGCGCTGCACCAGGTATCCGAGGACGCGCACCAGCCGCCCGTCCCCCGACCCGCCGGCCAGGACGTCCCGTACGCGGGCGTCGTTCTCCAGCAGCGAGTGCAGCAGGTGCGCGGTGTCGATCTGCCGGTCCCCGTCCCGCGCGGCGCGCCGACGCGCGCTGGTCGCTACGGCGCGGAGCTCCACGCTGAGCCGCGCGTCGTCCATGGTGTCGCTGTGCACGGTTCCACCCCATCAAACAGCGGGGTGTCCCGGCATCGGCACGGGGTGGCATTTGCCTCTCCGTCAAAAGAAGGGCACATACGCCCGCCCCCTCCTCCTGGGGGATGACACCGCCCCGGCCGACCCCTAGGGCCACTTGGGCCAACTGGGGCTGACTAGGGCCACAGCTGCCCCCGGCTCCAGCCGTCGCCTTCGCGCGCATAGCGCAGCCGCCGGTGGAAGCCGCCGGTGTCCCCCTGGAAGAACTCGGCCTCGACGGCGGTCAGTTCGTAGACCGTATGCCCCTCCGGGACGGCCTCCGGCTCGGCCGCCACCCGCGCGACCGCCCGGCGCCGCTCCTGCTCGTACGCCTCCGGGCCGGCCAGCGGCGCGCTCATCAGGCCGGTGAAGCCGGCGGCCTTCGAGCGGTCGCGGCGTCCCAGGAAGTCGCGGCGCGCGGTGTCGGCGTCGAGCGCCCGCACCGGTCCTGCCATCCGGATCTGGCGGCCGTGGCGCGGCCAGTACCAGGTCAGCGCGGCGTGCGGGTTGGCCGCCAGCTCCTGCCCCTTGCGGCTGCCGGCCTCCGAGGCGAAGACGAAGGCACAGCGCTCCAGGTCGACGCCGCGCAGCATCAGCACCCGCGCCGAGGGCCTGCCGGCCGCGTCCGCCGTGCCGAGGGTCATGACATGCGGCTCGGGCACCCCGTCGTCGAGGGCACAGGCGAGCCAGTCGGCGAACAGCGGTCCGGGTTCGGGGCCCGCGCTCAGCGGGTCGAAGTGCGGCAGGGGCCCGGTCAGTACGGGCGCGGAGCGCATCCGCCGCAGCAGCGACTCGGCGGTCACGGGGTCGTCTCGGTCGTCCACCTTCCGATCCTCACACAGCGCCCGGCGTGCGGCCGCCCCGTACGCGCCCCTCACGCAACCGCCGCGCACCGGCCGCCGTCCCTCAGTGTCGACGGACGGGGAAGGGAACCGCCGAAGGAGAACCATGGCCAGACCGCTGCTCTTCCTCGACATCGACGGCGTACTCAATCCCGTGCTGCCGACCCCGGGCTTCCTGCCGTACGACATCCTCGACTTCACCGTGCTCCTGTCCGCCGCCCAGGGCAGGTGGCTTCGTGAGCTGGCCGGGGTCTACGAGCTGGTCTGGGCCACCACCTGGGAGCACGACGCCAACAAGCACATCGCGCCCCGGCTCGGTCTGCCGCCGCTGCCCGTGGTCGAGTTCAGCGCGTACCGCCCGCGACCCGGCGATCCACGGCTGCCGGACGGCGAGGTCTCCACGGGCCGCAAGTGGGCGCCGATCCTGCGCCACGCGGCGGGCCGTCCCTTCGCCTGGATCGACGACGTCATGCCGCGCCGGCTGGTGCGGCGGGCGCGCTTCCGCCCCGACCGGCTGCTGCTGCCGGTCGACCCGGCGCACGGGATGAGCCGGGGGCATGTGAAGCGGCTGCTCGGTCATCCTCCGGTGAGGAAATACCGTCCTGACGGTTCATCAGTATTGAATGTTGCGGCTCCGGCGGTTACGTTCCGCACCACCCGCCGACGAAGGAGGAGTGGTCGCATGGCCGAGGTCTCCGCACAGGCCCGTATCGCGGCTCCGGCCGAGAAGGTCTGGGACAAGCTCACCGACTTCAGCTCGCACACCGAGTGGAGCACCACCCACACCGGCTTCCCGAAGGGCGGCCCGTCGCCGCTGGAGGCCGGCGCCACCTACCAGGAGAACATGAAGCTCATGGGCTTCCCGGCCGAGGTCAACTGGACCGTGGCCGAACTCGACCCCGGGCGGGAGTTCACCATCACCGGCAAGGGCCCGATGGCCGTGGACCTGCTCACCCGCTACACCCTCACCCCGGACGGCGACGCCACCCAGCTCCGTATCGACGGCTCCTTCAACGGCGCCGCCGTCGCCCTCATGGCCGGCAAGCTCAGGGACTCCGCGACCGCCGCCCTGGAGGAGTCGCTGCGCAAGTTCGCCCGGCTGGTCGAGTAGTCCACAAGACAGGCCCTAGGGGATCTCCGGGGCGGGCCGGACCGGCGCGAGGTAGGCGTGCATCAGCGCCGTCCGGCCGTCCACGGTCGTCCAGTCGCCGGGGGCGGTGCCGACGTGTCGCCAGCCGCTGCGCTCGTAGAGGGAGATGGCGGCCCTGCCACCGTCCTCGACCTCCAGTACGAGCCGGAGGCCGCGCGCGGAGGCAGCCGCCTCCGCTGCGGCGAGCAGTGCCTGCGCGACGCCGTAGCGGCGGGCCGGCGGGGTGACGAACAGCCGTGCCACGGACGCCAGTTGCCCGGCCGGAAGGCCCGTCCCGCCGGCGAGTTCGGGTGACGTACGGGTGATGGCCACGTGACCCAGCGCGGCGTGGCCGTCCAGGGCTGCCCAGGCTTCGAGGAGGCCGTCGGGGGTCAGCCACCGGGCCGGGTCGGACGGCCAGTTCACCGGGTAGCCGTCCGCCTTGTGCACGGCGGCCAGGGCGTCGACGCAGGCGCTCATGTCCTCGTCGCGGCGGGGCTGGATCCTCAGGTCGGCCATCACCCGATCCTCGCACGACGCGGCGAGGCGGCCGAGGGGGGAGTCCCCTCGGCCGCCTCGTTCACTGCTGGGCTCTACTCGTCGTCCTCGTCGGCGAGGATCAGGTAGAGCTTCTTGCGGGCCTCGTTCACCACGGCCAGCGCCTTGTCGCGCTGCTGCGGGCTGCCGGTCGCCCACACCTGGCGGAAGGCATCGACGAGTCCGCCGCCCGCCTTCCGGATCTCGTGCAGGCTGTCCCAGTCAACGCCGCGCCCGGCTTCCTCCCACGGGGCCTCGGGCCCCGCGTCGGCCTCGGTGCGGCCGGCCTCGGTGAGCGTGAACAGCTTCTTGCCGCCCTCGCTCGCACTGCTGATCAGGCCTTCGTCCTCGAGCAGCTGCAGCGTCGGGTAGACCGAGCCGGGGCTCGGCTTCCACGCGCCGCCGCTGCGCTCGGCGATCTCCTGGATGATCTCGTAGCCGTGCCTGGGCTGTTCCTTGAGCAGCGCCAGGATCGACGCGCGTACGTCGCCGCGCCGTGCCCTGCCGCGGCCACCACCCCGGCCGCCGCGTCCTGGTCCCCAGCCGGGACCCGGTCCGGGCCCCCAGGGACCGCCGCCGCCGAAGGGCGGTCCGAACGGGCCGAAGGCCGCCCGGCGCTCTTCATGTCCACCGCGGCCGTGGTGTCCGGGGCCGCCGTGTCGGTGTCCTTCTCCTTGGAATCGCATGATGTGGTCCTTTCCTAGGTGATCGATTGATCGATCGCGATGCCTCAACGATATATCGCTGACTATCGGATGGCAAGGCCCAACCGGACCACTTCCCGAAGATTGGCTCTGGCCTGCGGTTTCTCCCGAACTAGGCTCGTGCCATGCGTATTCGTATCGTCGACGCCTTCACCGATCGCCCCTTCGCGGGCAACCCCGCCGGGGTCCTCGTCCTCGACTCCGCCGACTTCCCCGACGACCGCTGGCTCCAGCACGTGGCCACCGAGGTCAACCACGCCGAGACCGCGTTCGTCGTGCCGCTGCCCGACGACTCGGACGCCGACTGGGCGCTGCGCTGGTTCACCCCGAAGGCCGAGGTCCGGCTCTGCGGCCACGCCACCCTCGCCACCGCACACGTCCTGGGCGGCTCCGTACGTTTCCGTACGCGACACAGCGGCATCCTCACCGCCGAGGTCACCGACGACGGCCGCATCACCCTGGACTTCCCCGTGGCGCCGCTCACCGCGATCGCCGTCCCGGCCGACATCGCGCCGGCGATCGGCGCCGAGCCGCTCTCCGTGCACGAGACCGGCGAGAATGTCGGCGATCTGCTGGTCGAGCTGGCCGACGAGAAGACCGTACGGGGGCTGGAGCCGGACCTGGCGGCCGTCGCCGGGCTCGGCTCACGCCGGGGTCTGATCGTCACCGCCGCCGCGGACGACCCCACCGCCGGCTACGACTTCGTGTCCCGCGGCTTCTTCCCCAACCTCGGCATCCCCGAGGACCCCGTCACGGGCAGCGCCCACACCGCCCTCGCCCCCTTCTGGTCGGCCCGCCTCGGCCGCCCCCGGCTGACCGGCCTCCAGGCCTCGGCCCGCACCGGCCTGGTGGGCACCATGCTGCAGGGCGAGCGCGTGCTGCTCACCGGCACGGCGGTCACCGTCATCGACGGCGAGCTGTACGGCTGAGGGGCCAGGACCAGGACCACGACCAGGGCTAGTGCCGTGACGGGCAATGTTTGCCCGTCACGGAGCGTCGTCCGGTGCGTGCGATCGCAAGGCGGCCGGATGTCCTTGATGGGGGTCCCCCCTGCTCGAGCGAAGCCGAGAGCTTGGGGGTGGGGGTACCTCCCGGCCGAAGGCTGGGGGAGAGCTACCAGGGCTTTTGGCCAACGCCGCGAGCCTGCGTGCTGGGCGGTGCGACAGGGCAAAGCTTGCCGGGAGGGGCACTAGATCACGGCGGCGATGAAGTTCGCGCCGTTGTAGGAGCCCCAGCCGGTCACCTTGTCGTAGCCGGTGGCGGCGCTGTAGCCGCCGTTGCTGCCGCTGGTGACGTCGTGGAAGGCCGAGCTGTAGCTGGAGGAGGTCGCCAGCGCGTAGATGGTCGAGTTGGCGTAGCCGAGGTCGTAGCCGCCGGTGGCGTCGGCCTCGTCGTCCAGGACCGCGGTGAAGGCCGCCCAGTTGGGCGCGGCGGCGCTGGTGCCGCCGAACTCGTACCAGGCGCCCTCGGTGTAGATCGACCAGCCCGAGCTGGGGTTGGCGTCAGCGGCCACGTCCGGGACACCGCGGTAGCTGCTGCTGTTCTCCGACGAGGTCTGGTAGCTCGGACGGGTGAAGTACGAGGATACGCCGCCGCCGGAGCCGGACCAGGCGGTCTCCTTGCTCCAGGTGCCGGAGGAGGTGGTCAGCGTGGTGCCGCCGGTGCCGGTGACGTAGGTGTCGGAGGCGGGGAAGTCCACCGACTTGCCGCCGTTGCCCGCGTCGTCGGAGCCGCTGTCGCCGGAGGCGGCGAAGACGGACTGGCCCTGGGCCGCGGCCTCCTGGAAGTCGGTGTTCAGCGCGGTCCGGTTGGAGCTGGTCTCACCGGACTCGTAGATGCCCCAGCTGATGGAGACGACCGGGACGTCGTCGCTGACGAGTGCCGAGTAGACGGCGGTCTCGCCGGCGTCGCTGTTGGGGGCCTCGTACACCTTGATGGTGGCGCCGGGCGCGAGGGCCTGGACGACCTCGATGTCGAGCTCGACCTCGTCCTCGCCGGAGGTGTCGGTCGTGCCGCCGCCCGCGCTGCGCACGGAGGGGGTGGAGGCGCTGATGCCGTAGTAGTTGTCGTAGTAGGTGATGTTGGACTGCTTGAAGGCCGAGAACTCCAGCAGGCCGACCGTCTCACCGGAGCCGTTGTAGCCGGCGGAGACGGTGGAGGTGAGGTTGTACGCCTTCTTCGCCGTGGTGGGCGTGAGGCCGGCGGCGGCCTTGGGGGAAGCCGCCTTCGGGGTGAGGTGGCCCTCGCTGTTGTGGTGGTACTTCGCGTAGTTGTTCAGGCCCGAGATGTCCGAGACGGCGGAGGCGATGCCGGCCGGGAGCTTGGGCGCCGAGGAGTTGGCGAAGTACGTGTGCTTGGTGCCCTTCTCCTTGTACTGCGCGAGGGTGGTGCCGAAGGCCTTCTCGACCTGGGCCGCGGTGCCGCTGGCGCCGATGGTGAGGTGGTTCTTCGAGACCGCGCCGGTCGTCAGGCCCTGCGACTGCAGGTACTTGGAGACCTTGCTGATGGTCGCGGAGGTCGCGCCGTAACGGGCCGCGTACTGCTTGACCGTCAGGTAGTGCTTGTACTGCGGGGACTTCTTGTCGCCGACCTTCGCGATGAAGGCGTCAAGTCCCTTCTGGTCGCGCGGGGTCAGGCTGATCGTGACCGGGACCTTCTTGTCCGACGAGACGGTGCCGGTCTCGGTGGAGTGGTCCACGGCGGATATGACCTCGCCGCGCAGTGCGACCTTGGCGTCCGCCTGCGCCGCGAAGGCGGGACTGGCAGCCAGGGCCGCGACGACGGGGAGGGAAACGGCCAGCAGTCCTGCGAGTGGTCTCATACGAGACGTCAAGGCGTCCTCCAGAAAGTGGTGGGGGGAACGTCCTCAACGCTAGGTAGCGGGCCCCTTGCTCATAAGCGGGGTAACCCTTGCGGCAGTTGTTAATTACTGATGTCCCCCTATGAAGGTTGGGAGGGGACACCCCCGGGAAGGTCACGGTCAGACGTCAATCGTGAAGGCGTCGTGAACGGCTCATAGGGTCGAAGGAGAGGGCTGGACATGGTTTATTCAGTGATTCTCGGCTTCGTGATCGTCGCGCTCGGCGTCGGCAGCGTCATCTACTCCTTCTGGCACGAGGGCAGCCCCCTTCCCTTCCGGCGGCGCCACGACCACAACGGCGCCGGGTGACCGCCTGATTCGGCGGCCACCCGGGCGGTGACGCGGCTTCGTCAGTACACCTTGCGGTGGCCGCCGCCGCCCCCGCGCTTGCGCTCGTACATCTCGCGCCCCGCTGCCGAGCGCTCCTTCCACTGGCGGCGCATCTCCGCCCGCATCCGGTGGTCCGTGCGTGAGGCGATCCACGCGTTCTCGCGCAGCAGCTTGCGGTAACTGTCCATCCGACGGTGCGTCAGGCTGCCCTCCTCCAGGGCGGCCAGGACCGCGCAACCGGGCTCGGCGTTGTGCGAGCAGTCGTGGAAGCGGCACTCGGTGGCGAGTTCCTCGATGTCCGCGAAGGCCTGCGTGAGACCGGAGTCGGCATTCCACAGGCCGACCCCGCGCAGCCCCGGGGTGTCGATGAGCACCCCTCCGCCCGGCAGCAGATGCAGGTCCCGGGTGGTCGTGGTGTGCCGGCCCTTCCCGTCGCTGTCGCGGATGGCCTGCACCTCCTGGGCCTCCCGGCCCAGCACGGCGTTGGTCAGCGTGGACTTGCCGGCACCGGACGAGCCGAGCAGCACGGACGTCGTTCCGGCCAGCACCGCCCCGAGCACATCGAGCCCCTCGCCGGTCACGGCGCTCACGACGATCACCTGGACGCCGGGAGCGGCACCCTCGGCGTCGGCCAGGAGGTACGCCGTGTCCTCCACGAGGTCGGCCTTGGTGAGTACCACGAGCGGCTGCGCCCCGCTGGTCCAGGCGAGGGACAGGAAGCGCTCCAGCCGGCCCAGGTCGAGTTCGGCGGCGAGGGACACGGCGATCACCGCGTGGTCGACGTTCGCGGCCAGCACCTGGCCCTCGGACCTCTTGGAGGACGTCGAGCGGACAAAGGTCGTACGGCGTGGCAGCAACGCCCGTACGGCCGGGCCCGCCGCCGGGGACAGGTCGATCGCCGCCCAGTCGCCGGTGCACACGATCCGCAGCGGGTCGCGCGGCGTCACCAGTGCGGTGTCCGCCCGCAGCGTGCCCGCCGCCGTGACGACGTCGCACAGGCCGCGGTCGACCCGCACGACCCGACCGGGAACCAGCCCCTCGTCGGCGTGAGAAGTGAATTCGGCATCGCGTTCCTCGTCCCAGCCGTAACCGGCGAGAGGGAGCTGAGGAGCGGATCCGGAGGAATGGTCGAACAAGGGGAAACCCTTCGGAGGGTGGCCCCGGCACGCGCGTCCTGCGCGAAGAAGTCGAGTGGTGTCAGCCGGAGGCCACAGGGGTAGGAATGACAAACTCCTGAATGCGGGCAACGCCCATCACCGTGACAGTCATCAGATCCTCACCTCCGGCTCCTCAACGAACCAACGACACTCCCCCGAGAGCAGCACACCGCCGCATCCCGGTACAGGGGACCATAGCCCCGCACCGGAACGCAGCGCCAGCGAATTAATGACAGACGGTCTCAGCCGCATCCTGGGCTGTGACCGGCTCGTCAGACGGACGGTGTTCACGAGTGGGTTCAGCCCGATGTGATGCGGCAACCCGGAGAGCGCTTCCCGGACCGTAAGGAGCAAGGCGTGCCGCCAGCCGCCACGGGAAGGCGGCGGCCGGTAGCCGCTTCTCACCGGTGTCAATGGCCCGGAGCGTGATCGAGCACATGACACACGGATCTACGACGAGCTCCGCGATCTCGCCCACCAGCACTTGCCTTCTGACGCCGCAGAGAGGGGGGTCGGCCTGCTGCGCCCGAGTGTTCGCCTTGAGGCCGCCTCCGCCTCGGACGTGGCGGTTGGCCAGCTCGGCGGACTTCCGAAGCTGCCGGCAGATGTGGGCTGGCCGACGTGGGACGACCATGGGCCCCAGCACACATCCACAAGATCGTGTTACGAGCTCGTAGGAGAGGAATGTCACCAACGGACATCCCACTCCAGTCACACAGAGTTACGCTCGCACGAAGAGGCAACTGCCCACTACCAGCGCACTCGTGTCCCGTGTGAGAGAGCGGACAACAGTGTCACCTCGCTGTTGAACATGTCCGCACCCGCATAAGCCAAGACCAGCAGGAACCGGGCGGGCAG
The DNA here is from genome assembly GCF_042751495.1 of Streptomyces sp. NPDC059373. Lineage (NCBI taxonomy): Bacteria > Bacillati > Actinomycetota > Actinomycetes > Kitasatosporales > Streptomycetaceae > Streptomyces > Streptomyces sp. NPDC059373. Next base: position 73,922 of record NZ_JBHYXC010000025.1, read on the forward strand.
CCGCACCACCCCGGCGGAGCGCGCGATCACCACATGGCCCGACTCCAGCGGTTCTCCAGACACTCAGATGTGTCTCACCTACTGGTGCCGTCGTTTCAGGAGCCTGTGCGCGAGGGTGGCCACGGGAGTTTGGGCGCGTTCTTCGTCGTACACATGACGATGTGCGACCCGTTCCAGGTGAAGGCGATCGGTACGTTGCGCGGGGTTCCATCCTTGGCGACGTAGGCCAGGCGGGTCACGTCACGGGCCAGCAGCTCCTGACTGATCGGGCGGTTCAGAACCTCGATGATCTCGTTCGGCTGCATGGTTCGGTTCCTCCTTCTCAGCGCAGTTGCTCGGCCAGTCCGACGATGATGCCCTCCGGGCCGCGGATGTAGCAGAGCAGATAGCTGTCCTCGAACCGGGCGATCTCGCCGACGAGTTCGGCGCCGTGAGGGCGCAGGCGGGCAACGGTGTCCTCGATGTCGTCGACGGCGAACATGACGCGGTGCGTGCCCAGAATGTTGTGCGGCCGGTTGCGCGGCCCGGCGCTGATCACCGCGGGGCTGCGGTACTTCGCCAGCTCGAGCCGGCTGTGTCCGTCCGGGGTCCGGACCATCGCGATGTCACAGCGGACGCCGTCGAGTCCGGTGCACTGGTCGGCGAAGAGGCCCTCGACCTCCGCCCTGCCCTCCAGCTCCATACCGAGTTCCACGAAGAACGCGATGGCGGCATCCAGGTCCTCGACGACGATGCCGACGTTGTCCATCCCCTGAATCGCCATGCTGGTTTCTCCTTCTTCCTCGTGCGGCCGGTGGTGGCCGCTGATGTCCCTGGGACGGAGCCGGTGGCACGTTCTCGACATCCTCAGACCGCCGAACTCCGAGAAATCGGGATCGCGCCTCAGCACCGCTACAGCAGACCCGCGAGCCAGACGCCACCACCGAGGGTGAGTGCGGCGCAGGTGGCCGCTCCCATGAAGGCGATCAGCCGCAGCGTGCCGTCCCCGCTTTTCAATGCTTCCTCGACGATTCGCAGCGTGCGCGCTTGAGCATTGCGCCTCCCCAATTAATTCACGGTGCCGGGTCACCCTTGGCGGGTGGAGTTCCCCGTGCCGCTCGCCCTCGCCGCACCGGTCCGGGCCCCGCCGCGCGGCGCCGGCGCGAGCTGGGGGCAGCCGCGCTGACCCCCGGCGGGCCCGAGCATCCGTGGACGGGAATGCAGATCAGCGCTGGATGGGGCTCTGGGAACAAGCTCCGGTACGTCACGGTCCAGCCGAACCTCGTTGCTTAGGTACGCGCTGACACAGCGGTAGACCGCGGCCGGCACCGGCACCCAGTGCGCTACCTGCGTATTCGGGATGACCTCACCCCTGGCGACATCGCGGCGGCGGGGTGACCGATGCGTCGGCGCCTGATGTCTCATGAGACATCGGGAAGTCTGGAGAACGACGGCTGGGCGCAGGGCCTCCAGCGCCTGCCCGTTGAACTCGGGGGCCTCGTCCAGTTTTCCGAACGCCAAGCTGTGCGTAATGACTCTGAACTGCGCAAACACGTCGCGGTCACGTCCGTCACGTGGAGTTGTGTCACCCCGTCCGCTCGTGAAGGCCGCTCATGTCGTTGGAGGGCCGTAGCTTGCTCGGCATGCCAACCGAGCTGACCGATCCCGCTCCGTTCCTGTCGACGATCACCACCGCCAGCGCCGCCCTCGTCGCGATCGTGGGCGGCCTCTTGGTCGCCCGGTTCGTGACCCTGAGCTCCGAACAGGAGGGCGCCCAACGGGTGCTGAACGACGCCATGGCGCGACGCGACGTCGCGAAAGTACGCGCGGAAGAAGCGCGTCGGAACCTGCTGGGTTCGAGCTCAACCTCTTCTTCGACCTCGGCACCCTCCAGGCCGTGAACGCAGGGATCGTTGATGCCAATGGCCTGCGCGAGGTCGGCGGCTACTCGTCTTTGAGTGACGAGGAGATCGAACGCCACGCCGCCGTTGTGGCCGAGGAACTGGCTCAGGCCGGTGAGACGATCAAGGCCCTGTTGCCTGAGGGCTCGGCATCCGACCTGGACTGGCGGGACTTCCGCCGTGCCAACCCCCGGCTCCCAATGAAGATCGAAAATGCTTGGGAGATCAAGTTCAGGGTGTGGATGCTGCCCCCGTCCCCCTCCTCGCGGACAACCCGGAGTTGGTCCAGCCCCTTGCCCTCATTCCGACTGCCAGCGATTCCTATGATCAAGACGCCCGACTCGGTGATCTTGAGGCGTGGGGCCCGGCGTGATGCCCTGAATGCGCTGGACGAGCGCGCATCGCAGCGGTTGGAGGATCTGGAGGGGGAAGTGGAGCGGCTGTGGTTGACCCGGAATGCCATCGTGAAGCCGAAGGGGCTCGGCATCGGCTTGTTGATCTTGTCTTCCTTCACCGTTGTCGGCGTGGCCGTGCCTGTGTTCATCATGAGCGAGAACCCGAAGGACCTGACCAGCGGGATGGCGGCCGCCGTCTGGGGCGGTCAGGCGCAAGCCGTGGGAGATCGAGGACGGGTTGTGGGAACGGATCGAGCCGCTGCTGCCGGTGGTGGAGCGGCGCTTCCGCTATCCCGGACGCAAGCGGCTTGACCAGCGCAAAGTCATGTGCGGGATCCTGTTCGTGCTGTACACGGGGATCCGGTGGGAGTTCTTGCCGCAGGAGTTGGGCTTCGGATCGGGGATGACCTGCTGGCGGCGGCCGCGGGACTGGAACGAGGCGGGCGTGTGGCAGCAGCTGCACGAACTCCTGCTCGCCGAACTTCGCGCCGACGACGTGCTCGACCTGTCCCGTGCTTCCGTCGATGGCTCCCACCTGCGGGCTTTGAAGGGTGGGCAGGCCACGGGGCGCTCGCCGGTGGACCGTGCCAAGACGGGCAGCAAGCACCATGTCATCGTCGACGCGAACGGGATCCCGTTGGCCGCCACGGTGACCGGCGGCAACCGCAACGACGTCACGCAGCTCCTGCCCCTGATCCACGCCGTGCCGCCGATCCGGGGCAAGCGCGGACGACCGCGCCGGCGCCCCGATGTGCTCTACGCGGACCGCGGCTGCGACCACGACATGTACCATCGGCGGGTCCGCGACCTGGGAATCCGCCCCCTGATCGCCCGCCGCGGCACTGGGCACGGCAGCGGCCTGGGCAAGAACCGCTGGGTCGTGGAAGCAGCCTTCGCCCTCCTGCACTGCTTCCGCCGACTACGCATCCGCTGGGAGATCCGCGCCGACATCCCCCAGGCCTTCCTCACCCTCGGCTGCGCAGATCATCTGCTGGCGACGCCTCAAAGCCCCAGTTCTCAAGAGGAGTCGGCACCGGTCGCTTGCGGCCAGCTAGCGTCGGCGCCATGACGTCGCCGAAATATCACCTGGATCGGACAAGTGCTCAGTCGTTCGGCTCCGCCAGTGAGCAGTACGACCATTACCGGCCCTCCCCGCCGCACCTCCTCATCGACGATCTGGTCGCGTTGCGACCCGTCGACGTGCTCGATGTCGGCTGCGGCACCGGCAAAGTTGCCGTTGACCTGGTCGGCCGTGGGATGCGGGTGCTCGGAGTGGAGATCGACGAGCGGATGGCCGACCTCGCGCGTGGGCACGGGGTGCCGGTTGAGGTCGCGGAGTTCGAGTCCTGGGATGCCACGGGCCGCCGGTTCGACCTGATCACGTGTGCTGACGCGTGGCACTGGATCGATCCGGTGCGCGGAAGCAAGAAGGCCGCAACGGTGCTGCGTCCAGGAGGCACGCTCGCACTGTTCTGGAGCTACTACCTCCTCGACGACAACGTCGCGGCGCTCTTCCAGCGCGTCTATGACGAGCACGCGCCGCAAGCAAGGACGCACAGCTACGAACCGCACCAGGCACAGGGCGAGCCGTTCGAGCCCATTTCGGCGTTTGGGCCGATCGAGACCCGCAACTACCAGTGGGAAGCGACGGTGAGTGCCACCAACTGGGTCGGTCTCGTCGCCACGTTCAGCGACCACAGGGCCCTCACACCGCAGCAGCTGACGACCGTTCAAGCGGCACTGTGGGGGGCGATCGAAGAACTCGGGGGGGACGTAACGGTGTCACGCGGGGTGCATGCAGCGTTCGCGCAGCGTCAATAACGGTCATCCCTAGTCTCATTCCGTTATGAGTCCTTAGTCAGCTGGTCATCCCGCGCTGGGCGTAGAAGAGCCAACTGTCAGCTAGCCTCGCCGTTTCGGTTGAGATGAGGCCGGAAGTGGGGAGGAGATACGAAAGTGCCTTCTGAGCTGGGACGATGAACCTTGTCGAGGGGTTCTGTCAGTCCAGGCGGAAGGCACTTTCTGCGTGCAGGGTATCGAGAGCACGAGCTGCGCGATCGACTCGTCCTCCGGCGGGCGTAGGGTGCGGCGGCGCGGGCACCCTCGCATAGGCTGGCCGTCTCATCCGACGCACCGCGACGAGGATCAGCCATGCGCAGCGGCACCAGGATCCGCCTGATCGAGCCCACCGACGCCGCCGCGATCGCCGCGCATCGAGTGCGGGACTTCGAGGCTTTCCGGCCGTGGGAACCGGCCCAGCCGGCCGACTTCTTCACCCCGGAGGGCCAGGCGGAGCGGATCGACAGCCTGCTGGCCGGATACCGGGCCGGCGCGCTCTGGCCGGGCGTGGTGCTCGCCGACGACCAGGTGATCGGGCAGGTCACCGTCGGAGGCATCCTGCCGCAGCCGCACCTGCGCCGCGGCTCCGTCGGATACTGGATCGCCAGCGTCGCCCAGAATCAAGGGCACGCCGGGCACGCCGTCGGGCTTGTACTCCGGGTGATGACGGACGAACTCGGGTTGCACCGCGCCGAGGCGTCCACCAATCTGGAGAATCTGCCGTCGCAGCGGGTGCTGCGCCGCAACGGGTTCAGCCCGTACGGCGTCGCGCACTCCTCCATCTTTCTCGACGGGAACTGGCGGGACGGGCTGCTGTGGGAGCGGGTCCTCGGCGACTAGCCTCGCCGTTTCGGTTGAGATGAGGCCGGAAGCGGGGAGGAAATACGAAAGTGCCTTCTGAGCTGGGACGATGAACCTTGTCGAGGGGTTCTGTCAGTCCAAGCGGAAGGCGCTTTCTGCGTGCAGGGTGTCGGTTCTCGTCCCACGCTCTACGTCTCCCCTGACGGTTCGGGGGTGGTCGGGCACGCGGGCGCACGTTTGCTGGCGGATCTTGCCGATGCCACCGGTCTGACCACCGCCTACTCCACTGCGCTCAGGCCGCTGCGACCGCGTGGCACAGGGCACGATCCAGGTCGGACCGCCACCGATCTCGCGGTGATGCTCGCCGACGGCGGTGAGGCAATAGCGGACCTGGCCGTGCTGCGGGACCAGGGCGAGGTATTCGGACCGGTCGCCTCCACGCCCACCGCCTGGCGGTTGCTCGCCGACACCGACGGGGCAGTACTCGCTTCGCTGCGAGCGGCCCGCGCCTCAGCCCGGGAAGTCGCCTGGATGCAGGCCGCCGAGACCGGCCAGGGCATACCCGCCCCTGCGGATCTCGGTCGGATACGCGGTCACCGAGCCAGTCCGTTGTGCAATCCGCTCACTGCCCGAAGCTCTCTGGCATCCCGCCTTGGACCAGAACGGGACACTGCGAGACGGCGCCGAGGTCGCCGAACTGACCGGCATGGTCGACCTCGCCGGTTACCCGGTCGGCACCCGCATCACCGTGCGGCGCGAACGACCGCACCCCGGCGCCCAACTGTCCCTGTTCGACCACGACGAGGGCCTGCGGCACCAGGTATTCCTTACCGATACCCCATACTCCGGCGGCGGCTCCGCACAGTTCCGTGAGGTCCGCCACCGCGGACACGCCACCGTCGAGGACCACATCCGGTGCGGCAAGAACACTGGCTTCGGCCGCTTCCCCTCCCGCCATTTCGACGTCAACGCCACCTGGCTTGAACTCAGCCTCACCGCGATCGATCTCCTCGCCTGGGCCCGCGTCCTCCTGCTGGGTGGCGAACTCGCCGCCGCCGAACCCAAGAAACTTCGCTATCGGCTGCTACACGTTGCCGCCCGCCTCACCCGCGGTGGACGCCGCCTCCGCCTGCGGATCTCGGCGACCTGGCCCTGGAGACACGAACTGGCCACGACGGCAAACGGTCTCAGCCTGCGCTCTGTCAGTCGCTCTGTCAGTCCCAGAGCCGCGCGGTGTCCAGCCCGAGCGCGTAGGCGCCTTCGGGGCCGCCGACCGTGAGGCGGGAGTCGGGAGAGAGGGCGAGCGCCTGGCACGGTAGGAGAAGGGGGATGGGGCGAACGCGGCCGGTCAGGACATGCCACAGGTGGAGCGTCGCGTCGTTCCAGGCGACGGCGAGGACGGGGCCGTCGGCGGTCGGCGCGGCGGTCATGGCGGTGACGAGGGCGCGTCGCTGTTCGACGGGGACCGGCAGGGGGTCGGCGGAGGTCTCCCAGAGCCGGACCGTGCCGTCCATGGCCGCGCTCATCACGAGGGTGCCCTCGTCGCCGGGGAGGGCCAGACAGGCCACGGCCGTGACGGGGGCCGGGTGCAGGGCACGGGAGAGCGGGGCCGCCTGGGGGGCTCCGAGGTTCCAGACGTGGACGTTTCCCTGTTCGTCGCCGACGACCGTGATCCCGCTGCGCGGGCACTGGCCGAGTGCGGTCGGCGTGCGGTCCGGGTTCCTGAGGGCGGCCTGCCCGTGGTGGGCCGCGATATGGCCGAGGACGCCGGTGAAATCCGCCCCGGCGGGGAGAAGGGCGCCGGTGTCGGTGAGCAGGAGCAGCGACAGGGAGTGGTCAGGGCGTACGGCGATGCCTTGCGGGCGGGCCGTCCTCGGCGAGGGGACCGGGGCGGTGGTCCGGCCGGTCACCGCGTCGAGAAGGGTGATGTCGCCCAGCGGGTCGGCGGCGAGCAACTCCCCCTGCTCAAGCGGTGCCAGGGCGGTCACAGCCGCGTCCGGCCGGGCCCAGACGGCCGTGAACACATGCCCTTCGGCGAGGGGCAGCAGATAGCGGGCGAGGGCGGGACTGGCGCCCAGCGCGGCGGCGTGGAGGAGCGCGGCGCGCTCGGCGGCGCTGTGCTCGGTGTTCGACAGCTGCGGAGCCGCCGTCCGCCAGGTCTCCCGCAGCCCCGGCGGGGCCGGTATCCGCTCGTCGGCCAGACAGGCCGCGATGGACACCGCCGAGCCGTGCAGCAGGAACCCGGGGTCGGTGAGCAGCGCCCGTACGGCGTGCTCGGAGTCGGGGGCGGACAGCGCCCGGTCGAGGGCGTGTTCGCGGAGGGCCTGCGGGGCCTGGTCCCAGAGCGGGCGGCCGTCGGCAGTGCGGGGAAGCTGTGCCACCGGCTCAGGCTTCGCGAAGGCTTCGTACGGTTTGTCGCCGGCATCGATGGTCCCGACGGATCCGGCGTCTCCCCACCCGTCGAGGAGACCGCTGTCCCCGACCTCGATGACGGCCCGGGTCTGCGGAAGCTCCAGCAAGGGGACGACGAGGTCCTGCACCAGGGTCGCCGGATCGCCCGCCGGACGGTCGGCCGGGCCGCGCCCGGAGCGGTGGAGGTCCGGTACGAGCAGCAACAGGGGCCGCTGATCGGCCACGAGCCGGTCCAGCAGCCGAGCCGGCGACAGCGGGCCGTAGCCGAGCTGCCGCCCCAGCTCCCAGGCGAACGCGTCCGCGAACAGCCCCGCCGAAAGCACCGCCGCGTGCACGGTCGTACGCGGATCGCTGGCCGAACCCATCAGGAACCAGGCCAGCAACTGGCTCTTGCCGCTGCCTCCGGCCCCCCGTACCAGGCAGACCCTGGGCCGCCCCGGGGTGGCGTCGGCCGCCCAGTCGAGCAGCGCCGGTCCGTGGGCTGCCGTGACTCCTTCCAACGGCGGCCAGGCCGTGACGTCGGGAGTCACTGCCCCGCCGCCGGTCCGCCGGCCTCTTCGTCGGCGCTCTCGCGAAGTCTCCGGACGCCCTCGGCGCGTGAGCCGGCTGACTCCCCGTACGGGAAGCTGTGCGTCATCGCGGCCTGCGGGAAGACCTGCGCCAGCCACATCGAGCAGTAATGGCCCGGCATGAAACAGGGCGCCAGGTCGGTATGAATGCGCAGGACCTGCTCCGGCTCGACCCCGGCCCCGTTCAGGGTGTCCCACAGCCGTTCCTCGGGGTGCAGCGCGATCGCGCCGGACCGCGTGACGATCCGTTTGTCGCCGGCGGCGTCGACATATTCAAAGGCCGCGTAATTCTCGACACTCGCCGTGTCCCGGATGTCGTCCAGCACCAACGGCCACCAGCTCTCCCGCCCCGCGAACGCCTGCGGATCCCCCGCCCGCAGCCGCTCCCCCAGCCTCTCGAAGGCCGAAGAGGCAACCTCCGGCTGGTCGGTGCCCACCATCACGCGCAGCGCCTCGCGCAGTTCCGCGAGGCCGGCGGCGAACGCTTCCGGGGATGAATTGACGAAGCGGTCCGCCTCGTCGTAGTCCAGCAGCACCGCCCACACCACGCCCTCGGTGTCAGCGGCGATCTCGAAGCCGTTGTCGCCGCCCAGCCGCGCCCACACCGCGCACTCCTCCCGGCCCACACTGCGGCCGGTCGCGGCGGCGTACTCGCCGAGCGCCACCGGATCCTGCTCACCGGTGGCGAAATAGGGGCCCAACCGCCACGGTACGGATATCCCGGCCAGCCGGTGCGCGGCCGTACCGGCAGGATCCTCCGGGCCGGTCGGTCCGAAGGTCCGCAGGGCTCCGTCTTCAGTCACCGGGGTGGCTCTCCTTGGCGGGAATCAGCAGTCAGCAGTCATGGGTCAGCGTCAGTGGTCAGTAGTCGGACTCGGGGTCCACGACGGACGTGAGGACATCGAACCAGCGCGATTCCGGGACTTCCAGCGCGACGGGGTCGATGGACCTCATCGCCGCCTCGATACGGGTACGGGCGCCTTCGGGGTCGAAGAGGTCGTCATCGTCGTCCCCTTCCCACTCGACGTCGAAATACGGGCGCTCGGCCTGTAGGACGTACAGGAAGTGGACGAAATACCGGAGTCTGCTGTTGAACAGGTAGATCTCCCCGTCCTGCGGCAGGCAGTGAACCTTGCCGGTGTCCGGGTCGAGCACGATGCTGTCGTAAGGGATCATTCCCAGAGGGATCCACGTCTCAGCCCCCAGCGGGACCTCCGAATAGCGCTCCGCGAGTTCCCAGTCGTAATCCTCCCCGATCCGCCTGAACCGTTCCCCTATCTTGTTGTCCAGGCCGAACCACGGGTTCTTCCCCACCGGGAGCCCCAGCGTGCGCAGTACGTCTCTGGCGTCGGGGTCCGCCACGGCGTCCAGACGGCTCTCCGGGACGGTGATGAGTTCGGCCGGGGCGAACACGGTCTCCAGTGTTCGGCGACTGAGCTCAGGGGGGCTGGTCATGCGCGGTTCCTGTCGCTGGGCGGGGTGGTCGGGAGTCTATCCACTGGCCCTCAGCCTGTATCAGTAGTGGTGTTCGGGGTCCACGATGTACGTGAGGACATCGAACCAGCGGGATTTCGGATTCTCCAGCGCAGCCGGGTCCACGGACGTCATCGCCTCGCGAATGCGCAAGCGCGTGGCTTCAAGGCCGGCCATTGTATTGGATTCGTTCCACTCGTAGTTCGGGCTCTCGGCCTTGAGCAGGTACAGGAAATGGACGAAGGAGCGCAGGCTGCTGTTGAACAGGTAGATCTCGGCGTCCTCGGGCAAGCAGTGGACTGCGCCGGTGTCCGGGTCGAACGCGAGGTCGTCGTAGGGAATCATCCCCAGGCTGATCCAGTCGTCAGCCCCCGCCGGGACCTGGTCGTATCTCTCGGAGAGCTCTCCGTCCCATTCCCGCACGCGTTCGAGGCGTTCGCCGGTCCCATGGTCCAGGTCGAACCAAGGGTTTTCCCAGACCGGGATGCCCAGCGCCCGAAGAACTTCTCTGGCGTCCGGGTCCCGTACCGGGCCGAGAACGCTCTCCGGGGATGTGATGAGCTGTGCCGGCTCGAACACGGTCTCCAGCGTGTCGCGGCTGAGGTGGCTGGTCATGTGCTTCGGTCCCTGTCGTGGTGAATGATCGGTGCTGACCGGGTCTTTTCGGCGGTTTTATCTCTGCTTCTTCAACTGATTGAGATAATTCTCCATGGTGGAGTTCCCTCGTGCTCTCGATTCCTTGTCGCCGTATTCAACACTATGACTGACCTGCACGCTGGACGGAAATCTCTCCGCTATCCAGGATCTACAGCTGGGTGGATCGGTGCACGGCTCCCGCTCTGTGTAGACCTCTCTTATTCTGGATGGCTCCCCCTCTCTGAGGAACGGCGTCCCGATCATCCGTTCCGAATGGCGGTATCCGTTGCTGCGGCCCACGATGACGAAATCGCCGCTGCCGTCCTTGCTGCGGACTCTTGCGGCAGCGTAATTGTTGCTCTGGAATTCGCCATCCCCGAGCCGGCTGCCGTAGCTCTTGTCCGCGTGGCGGGCGAGCTGAGTGGCCTGGGCGAGGTCGGTGCTGCCCAGCGCAACCTCCTGGGACGGCGCCTGCGGCCGTGGCCTGGTGTACCCCTCCTCTCCCTTCCGCTTGAGCCTGGCGTTCCTTTCGCCCGCGACCGGACGGCCGATCGATGAGCTGTCGAGGCCCAGCCGTTTCTTGTCGTCGTCCGTCAGGTCGGACTTCGTGTAGCGCTTTTCGGGGTCCTTCGCGGACGGGTCGTGGTGCAGCCGCCGGATGGTTCCGTCGTCGCCAACATGGTAGATGGGTGTTTCTTCGGTCCTGGGACGCTTGGCGATTCTCTCCAGTTCCGCCGCGTGCTTGGCGTCGTTCTCCAGATGGTTGCTGGAGACCCGTTTCAACCGGTTGCCGGTGTCGTGATAGAGATTCTTGACGGCCTTCCCGGCGTCGTCGCCCAGGGTTTTGATCAGCTTGCCCGCGCCGTCCTCCAGGGCACTGACGATCTTGTTGGTCATTCGAAGCTCACCGCCGCCGCCTTGGTCCGGAACTCCTCGGCGTGGGTGGCGATCTTCTCGGCGTGGCCGTGCATCAGCTCCGCGCGGGCGTCGAGTTCCTCCGGGTGGATGGAGAAGCCGGTCCCGACCCCGCCCGCGCCGCCGTCGGCGGAGACGCCCAGGGCGGACTCGGCGGCCTGGAACATCAGGCCGCTCACCGACCGGCCGACGACCTCGATCAGCGGATTGACGGCGGCCTCGATGACCTCGCCGATGATGTACTGCTCCAGCTGCTGTTCGAGGTAGTTGACGGCCTTCTCGGCCGCTTCCACAATCAGTGCCTCGGCAGCCTCCGCCAGTCCGAAGGTGGCGACGGCGGCGGCCTGGTCGGCGACGAACGAGGCTGCCAGTGCGATGAGTTCGGCGATGGCGGCGCCCTTCATGGCGACGATGACGTCGGCTGCGGCGTCCAGCGCGGTGGCCACCGTATGGCAGGCCGTGATCAGTTCGGACATGTGAGTGGAGGACATCTGCCCCCACTTGGCCAACAGCGCGTCGTAGGAGGCGCCCTGGTAGACGTCGGCCATCTTCTTGATGCTGGCCGTGGAGTCCTGGTGCGTCTGGTCCACGTTCGTGGCGAAGTCGCGTACGTGCGTGGCGAATTCGCGGACCTTGTCCTCGTTCACGTTCGGCCAGTTGATGCCGATGAACTGGAGTAACGAGACGACTTCTTCTGGAAGTTCGATCGCCAAAGTGCATGCCCCCGTCAAGTCTTGGCTCTCGCCAGCCTTGCGCGCGATCGGCCCGCGGGCGACAAGGGGAGGGCAAAGTTTCCGTAAGAAACGTCGTCCCAAGGCCCTGACCTGAGGCTGCTCAGCCCGTCGGCGGGGCGGCTGGAACCAGGCCTGGAGTTCGGACAGGAGTGGTCCTCGGCGGGGCCGACTCGCGGCCGGCCGGTGCCTCCGTCGACAGTCCTGGCACTGCACTCCGGGTCGAGCGGGTCAACGCGTCAGGACGGCCCGGACGACCTTGCCGCCGTAGGGCTGCGGGTGGACGTACACGCAGCGGGCGAGTCGCTGGACCATGGGCCAGCCGAAGCCGCCGGTGCGGCCGGTGAGGTCGGGGGTGCGCGTCTGCGGCCGGACGGGGCTGGGGTCCTCGACGGCGACGCTCAGGCTGTGGCGGTCGGCGGTGAGCCGAAGGACCGCGGTGCCGCCGGCGTAGCGGATGGCGTTGGTCACGAGCTCCGACACCACCAGCAGGAAGCTGTGGGCGACCTCCGGGGAGGGGGCGGGACGGAGCCGGGCGAGGAAGGCCGAGGCGGCTTCCCGCGCTTCGAACGCCCGGTGCGGGCGGCAGACGCAGTCGGGAGGCGGGTCCTCGTGTTCGTCAGCAGATCCTTCGATCACATCCAGGTGGCGCATGTGTTTCTCCCCGTGAAGCTCTACCGGTCGGTCAGTGCCGATCAACGCCTACCCACCCGCAGCACCACCAAAAGACCGGCATGAAATCCGGAAGCCGGGACAGACGAGCAGCTACCGACAGGCACGGCACGCCAACCAGGGAGGGGGCATCATGGCAGCGATGTTCACGCAGACCACCGACGCCACGGAGGCGCCGGCGATGGTGGGTGAACTCCCGTGGATCGAGGAACCGGGAAAGCTGGCACCCCAGAACGCGCGCAGCCTGTCACGGATCTTCTTCGACCGGCTCCAGGTGCTGGAAGAGGGCACCCACGAACACCATTACGCGCGCAACGTCCTGATCGAGATGAACCTGTCCCTCGTACGCTTCGCCGCGAGCCGCTTCCGCAACCGGGCCAGCGGTGAGATGGAGGACATCGTCCAGGTCGGCACCATCGGCCTGATCAAGGCCATCGACCGCTTCGACCTGTCACGCGAGGTGGAGTTCACCTCCTTCGCGGTCCCCTACATCGTGGGCGAGATCAAGCGTTTCTTCCGCGACACCAGCTGGGCCGTCCACGTCCCCCGGCGGCTCCAGGAACTGCGGGTGGAGCTCGCGAAGGCGAAGGAGGGCCTCTCCCTCAGGCTCGACCGCGACCCGACGGTCAAGGAGCTCGCGACGCATCTGAAGCTGACCGAGGAAGAGGTCACCGAGGGCATCGTCGCCACCAACGGCTATACCGCCGGCTCCCTGGATCTGCCCGCGGACGCGACGGACGACGGCCAGGCCAACCCCAAGGGCCGCACCTTCTCCGACGTCCTGGGCGAGCCCGACCCGGGCATGGAGGCCGTCGAGAACTTCCTCACGCTGGCCCTGCTGCTGGGCACGCTGGACGACCGGGAACGCCGCATCGTCGAGTTGCGCTTCGGCTGCGAGATGACGCAGTCCCAGATCGGCGCCGAGCTGGGCGTCTCCCAGATGCACGTGTCCCGCATCCTTTCCCGCACCCTGGCCAAGCTGCGCGCCGGGATGCTCACCACGCAATAGCCCCTACCACGCAACAGCCCCTCGCCCGCAGGCGCGGGCGCGCGAGAACGGACGGTCTTCGAACGATGGAAGTACGAACGGTGTTGATGGCGCACCCGGTGGTGTTGCGAAAGCTCGTGGACGAGTACCGGGCCCTTCAGATCCTGCACACGCAGGACGGGTCACCCGGCTGCCGTCGCAGGCTGGAGGACGTCACGTACACGCTGTGCGTCTCCACCGGGACCCGTACCGTCGAGGACGCGCTGCTCGCCGCGGAACGACGGCTGGAGGCCGCCCTCGTGGACCTGCCGGTGCCGGAAGAATCCTCCGGCACAGGTGCGCGGCTGAGCGCCTGACCCTGCCGAGCCGTCGTGACCGTCACGTCCGGTCCAGTCCAGGCACACGACCAGGGCGTCGTCCTCGGCGTCGACGTCGATGTCCCGGCTGGAGTTCAGCTCGCCCAGGACGGCCCATGACTGGGTGTCTCCTCTCGCCACCGGGCTCCCTGGCCCGTGGGCCGCCGGATACGTCCGGGACGAGACTGAAGCGATCAGTTGCCTTCTGACAACATTTGCCATTGCCCAATGATATGGGTGCGTAGACGGACCGCGGTTCGGCCGCGTTCGCGAGAGGACCGCGACGGGACCCTGATCCGACCGGCCGGGCGTCAGGCGGGGCGCGCCACGGGCATGTCCGGAGCGCCGTCGTCACCGTCCACCACGACGGCGGCAGCATCCCGGAAAGCGGTCAGACCCTTGACGAGGTGCCCGTAGTCCTCCGGGGACATCGCCTCCAGCACCGGAGCCACCTCGTCGACCTGGCGATCACGCACCTCGTCGAGCAGAGCCCGGCCCCTTCTGCTCAGATACAGCTCGACCTCACGGCGGCTGGCTGTGCTCAGCCGGCGCTCCACAAGACCCGCGGCCTCCAGGCGGTCGCAGAGCCGGCTGGTGGCGGGAGGACCCGATCCCAGCGCCTCACCCAGGGCCCTCAGATTGCTGCCCTCCAGCCGCTCGATCACCAGCAGGGCGCGCAGCTGCGACGGGGAAATAGGTCCGGTCGGGACCTTGACCTGCACTCTTCCCCACAGAACCGCAAGCAGACCCGCCACTTCGGAGGCGGTGATCGCCAGATCTTGCGGTGGTGACGGAGTGCTGGGGCGCATCACCCCACTGTGCCACCCGTGACGCCGAATTGTCAGTACGGGCCCGCCCGGGCCCGGCGCGCCCACCGGCGGCGCAACAGGCGAGACCGCCTGTGGCGGCGATGGCCTGGCCGGTGACCCGGCGGGCGTCGTGACTGGCGAGGAAGGCCACGATGTCGGCGAGGTCCACCCGCTCACCGCCAAGGAGTTGCTCGACGCGGCCCCGGCGGCCATGGACGCCTGACCGGGGGCGAGGAAGTGACGTCTCACCCGTGCTTCAGCATCGTCGGTATTCGCCCGGGAGTTGGGCGATGACGTCGGCGTACTCCGTGTCGTCGCCGATGGCCTGGGGCAGTACGGCGAAGACCGCCCGGAGGTCCTTGAGGGCTTCCTGGCGGGTGATACGCCCCGGCGGGAGCGGAGTTGCCGGGGCGCAGGGGGACGCAGCTCCGGGGGGAGCCTGGGGATCAGGTCGGCGACCTGTCCGGGGGAGATACGCCGGCCGATCATCTCCAGGACGGCTTCCACGGCGCGACCGACGCAGTCGATGAACTCGTCCGGGCCTGTCGACGGTCAGGAGAGTTGGACGCCGATGAGGCAGGTGTCGTCGTCGGTGTCGGACCGGCTGTGGGTGAGCAGGAGGTCCAGTTGCTCGTCCAGGCCGGGCGGGGGGCCGCCCGCGGTCGCGAGGAGATGTTCGAGGGAGCGTTCCACGGAGATGCCCCGGCGCTCGACGAGGCCGTCGGTGTAGATCAGGAGCCGGTCGCCGGATGCCAGGGGGAGCCGGTGCTCCTCGTAGGTCGTCTCGGCGATCGCCCCGAGGAGGATGCCGCGGGGCAGCGGCAGGGAGGCGGCCTCGCCGTCGCGGATCAGCACGGGTGGCGGATGGCCTGCCCGCGCCCAGCACAGGACGCCGGTCCCGGGGTCGTACAGGCCGCAGACGGCGGTGGCGGTGACCTGCTCGGTGAGGTGGTGGGCGACGGTGTTGAGCCAGCCCATCAACTGCCCGGGTCCCGCGCCGGTGGTGGCCAGCCCGCGCAGCGCGTTCCGCAGGACGACCATGCCGGTAGCGGCGTCGATGCCGTGCCCCGCGATGTCCCCGACGGCGAGCAGCACCTGCTTGGACGGCAGGACGACCACGTCGTACCAGTCGCCGCCCACCAGGTGTTCCTTCTCGGCGGGCCGGTAGCGTACGGCCACCCGCAGCCCGGAGACGTCGATGGGGGCGGGGGCGGGCGGCATGATGGCCTGCTGGAGTTGCAGGGCCAGGCGGTTGCGTTCGGCGGCCCGCTCCTCGGTGTCGGCGAGCTGGTCCCGGGTCGCGGCGAGGGCGACCTCCGTCCAGTGCTGAGCGGATACGTCCTGGTAGGCGCCCCGGATGGCGATCAGGTCGCCGGAGGGGTCGGTGACCGGTTCGGCGATGACGCGGATGTGCCGGACGACCCCGTCGGCGCGTTGCAGGCGGAACGCCGTCGAGGCCTGGTGGTGGCGGTGCAGCACGGTGCGCATGAAGCGCCCGATGGTGACGGAGTCGTCCGGGTGGGCGTGCCGCCGTAACTCCTCCAGGGGGATCGGCGGGGCGCTCGGCTGGAGCCCGTGGAGGGCGAACAGCTCGCTGCTCCACAGGACTTCGCCGGTGACGAGGTCCTCCTCGAAGCTGCCGAGGCGGCTCAGCCGCTGGGTGTGGTGGAGGAGGGCGGTCAGCCGGCCGGCCTGGTCCTCCACGCGCCAGCTGAGCAGCAGTTCCTCGCCGTACCGGCTGACGCTGCTCGACACCGCGCGGCCGAGCGGTTCGGGGCCGACCGGCGTGGCGGGCGCGAGCTGCTCGGTGCGGAACGGCTGCCCGGTGGCATGGACGCGCAGGAGGTGTTCGTACAGGCCCCCGTCCTGGGCGGCCGCCGGGTAGGCCTCCAGCAGCTTCGTGCCGATGACGGCGCCCGGTGGGCGGCCCGCCGGGTCGGCGAAGCGCTCGTTGGCGTGGGTGATGAGGAAGTCGCCGACCTCGCCCCGGGCGTCGACAAGCGGGCGGAGTACGAGTGCGGGGTCGAGCAGTCCGTCGGCGAGAGCGGCGAGGACGGCGAGGCCGGTGAGGCGGCCGCCCTCCGGTACGGGGGCCGGGCCGTAGGTGTCCGTGGGTGCGCCGGAGAGGGTGTGGGCGCACAGGTCGGCGAACGCGTCGAGCTGACGGTGTTCGGACGGGCTCAGGGCGGGACGCGGACCGGGCCAGCAGACCTCCAGCACGCCGAGGATCCGGCCGCCGAGCCGGGCGGGCAGGACCGCGCGCGCCCCGGCGGTTCCGGCGCGTCGGCCGATGCCCGGGGTGTGCTGCGGCAACGAACCGTGCCAGCGGGGCCTCGCGTCGTCGAAGGCCAGCTGCGGCAGGGTGCCGACCCCCGGGGGTACGTACCGCCACCGGTCCGCCTCCCCGGGGGCGAGGCCCGCGTGGCCGGCCAGCGTGAGCGAGCCGTCCGAGGCCGTGCGCCAGAGGGCCAGGGCGGTGCCGCCGAGCGGGGGGAGCGCCTGGCGCAGCAGCGCCTCCGCGGCGGCCTGCGGATCGCCGGAGAGCGTACCGGCCTCGGCCGTACGCAGGGTCAGGACCGGCGCGGTGGGCTGCCGGTCGCCGCTGTGCCCGGGCGGGGCGGGCCGGAGCGTACGGGAGAGGTCGGCGCCGGCGGCGGCGTTGACGATGTCGGCGGCCACTTCCACGGGCGGGAGCCGGGCCGCGTCGGCCAGCTCCCGCAGATAGCGGGCGGCCTCGGCGGGGCCGCCGTGACCGCGCTCGACCAGGATGCCGGTGGCGATGCCGATCAGGGCGCCGGTGTCGGCGGACTCCTGAGCGAGCGTCAGGTCCTGGCGGAGCCGTTCGACGGTGGCGGCCAGGGCGTCGACACCGGGAGGGTCTTCGCTCACCGGCTCAGCCAGCGGTGCATGCAGGCGATGAGCATGTCGGTGTCGACGGGTTTGGCGATGTAGTCGCTGGCTCCAACGGCCAGGCACTTCTCCCGGTCGCCGTCCATGGCCTTGGCGGTGACGGCGATGATCGGCAGGTCGGCGTACCTGGGCATGGCCCGGATCGCGGAGGCGGCGGCGTAGCCGTCCATCTCGGGCATCATGACGTCCATCAGGATCATCTCGATCTCCCGGTGCCGGGAGAGGATCTCCATGCCCTCACGGCCGTTCTCGGCACGCAGCACCCGCACGCCCTGCAGTTCCAGCATGCCGGTCAGGGCGTAGACATTGCGGGCGTCGTCGTCGACCACCAGGACGGTGCGGCCGGCCAGCGCGCTCACCGGCTCCCCGCCGTTGCCCGCAGCCGCCTCCCGTACGTCCGTCGCGGCCGCCAACGGCAGTACGTCCGCGGGCCGTTCGGCCGTCAGGTGCAGGGCGGTGCGTTCGCGCAGCTCGTCCAGGCTGGGCAGCAGCTCCAGCGGCTTCCCCCGGGCGGCGTGGTTCCGCAGCAGCCGTTCGTGGTCGGGGTCGAGCCTGCGCGAGTGGTGGGCCAGGACCGGAACCTCCCGGACGGCCGGATCGCCGTCCAGGGCGTCCAGAATGCGCAGCGCGGCGCCGTCGGCCATGTCGAGATCCAGGATGACGCAGTGGCACGGCTCGCCGGACAGCGCGGCGGCGATCTCCTCGATGCCGGTGGCCGTACGCACCTGAACCGCGCCGCGCGGATCGGCGAAGGAGCGGCCTTCCGCAAGGTCGGCGAGGGCGCTCTCGGCGACGAGCGACAGCAGGCCCTGCCGCCGTTCCTCGATCACCAGCAGCCGGCGCTGGGCCGGCAGTCCCTGCGGAGCGGGCGGTCCGGTCACCGCTGCGGCTTCCGTGTCCTGCGGCGCCGCCGCCTCAGCCGGTTCGAACCAGGCGACCGGCAGGTGGAGGGAGAAGACGCTGCCTTCGCCGAGCGTGCTGGAGGCGGTGATCGCCCCGCCCAGCAGCTGGGCGATCTCGCGGCTGATGGACAGTCCCAGGCCCGTGCCGCCGTACTTGCGGCTGGTGGTGCCGTCGGCCTGCTGGAAGGCACCGAAGATCGTTTCGAGTTGCTGCTCGGCGATCCCTATGCCGGTGTCCAGGATGTGGAAGGTGATGACCGGACCGTGACCGCGCACCGCGTCCGGCACGTTCGATTCGGCCGTCGGCTCGATGCGCAGCTCGACCTTGCCGGTCTCGGTGAACTTCACCGCGTTGGACAGCAGGTTGCGCAGCACCTGGCGCAGCCGGGAGTCGTCGGTGACCAGTTCCGAGGCGACGCCGGGGGCGATGCTGACCTGGAAGTCGAGCCCCTTCTGCCCGGTCAGCGGACGGAAGGTGGCTTCCACGTACTCCAGCAGGCGGCGCAGGGGCAGCCGTTCGGGCGCGATGTCCATCTTGCCCGCCTCGACCTTCGACAGGTCGAGGATGTCGTCGATCAGCTGGAGCAGGTCGGAGCCCGCCGAGTGGATGACCCCGGCGTACTCGACCTGCTTGGGCGTCAGGTTGCGGCCGGGGTTCTGGGACAGCAACTGGGCGAGGATCAGCAGGCTGTTGAGCGGGGTGCGCAGCTCGTGGCTCATGTTGGCCAGGAACTCCGACTTGTACTTCGAGGCCAGCGCGAGCTGGTGGGCGCGCTCCTCCAGCTCCTGCCGGGCCTGCTCGATCTCCAGGTTCTTCGTCTCGATGTCGCGGTTCTGGGTCACCAGCAGCGCCGCCTTCTCCTCCAGTTGGGAGTTGGAGCGCTGCAGTTCGTCCTGCTGGACCTGGAGTTCCTCGGAGCGGGCCTGGAGTTCGGCGGCCAGCCGCTGCGACTCGCCGAGCAGCTCGTCGGTACGGGCGTTGGCGACGATGGTGTTGACGTTGACGCCCACCGTCTCCATCAGCTGACCGAGGAAGTCCCGGTGGACCGGGGTGAAGGAGGCCACCGACGCCAGCTCGATGACGCCGAGCACCTGGTCCTCCACGACGATCGGCAGCACGATCAGGCTGCTCGGCGAGGCGGAGCCCAGTCCGGAGGAGACGGTGACATAGCCGGCGGGCAGGTCGTCGACGGCGATGGTGCGCCTGCTGCGAGCGGCCTGGCCGACGAGCGACTGGCCGAGCCGGAACCGGGTGGCCCGGTCGGAGTTCCCGGGGTGGCCGTAGGAGGCGATGAGACCGAGCTC
Source organism: Streptomyces sp. NPDC059373 (assembly GCF_042751495.1). Lineage (NCBI taxonomy): Bacteria > Bacillati > Actinomycetota > Actinomycetes > Kitasatosporales > Streptomycetaceae > Streptomyces > Streptomyces sp. NPDC059373. Next base: position 93,515 of record NZ_JBHYXC010000025.1, read on the forward strand.
GATGCCCTGGTCGCCGTCCTCGGCGAGGTAGAAGGCACCGTACTGCGCGCCGACCAGCGGGGTCAGCTCGTCCATGATCAGCTCCGCCACGACCGCGAGGTCGCGGCGGCCCTGCATGAGCCCGGAGATCCTGGCCAGGTTGGTCTTGAGCCAGTCCTGTTCCTGGTTGGCGCGAGTGGTCTCGCGCAGCGATCCCACCATGGAGTTGATGTTGTCCTTGAGCTCGGCGACCTCTCCAGAGGCGTCGACGGTGATGGAACGGGTCAGGTCGCCCTCGGCCACGGCGCTGGTGACCTCGGCGATGGCCCGGACCTGGCGGGTGAGGTTGCCGGCCAGCTCGTTGACGTTCTCGGTGAGCCGCTTCCAGGTGCCGGAGACGCCCTCAACCTCGGCCTGTCCGCCGAGCCGGCCCTCGCTGCCGACCTCGCGGGCGACCCGGGTGACCTCGGCCGCGAAGGAGGACAGCTGGTCGACCATCGTATTGATCGTCGTCTTGAGTTCCAGGATCTCGCCCCGGGCGTCGACGTCGATCTTGCTGGTCAGATCGCCCTGGGCGACCGCCGTGGTGACCTGTGCGATGTTGCGGACCTGGTTGGTCAGGTTCGTCGCCATCGAGTTGACGTTGTCGGTGAGGTCCTTCCAGGTGCCCGCCACATTGGCCACCTGGGCCTGGCCGCCGAGCTGGCCCTCGGTGCCGACCTCGCGGGCGACCCGGGTCACCTCGCCGGCGAAGGCCGACAGGGTGTCGACCATGGTGTTGATCACCCCGGCGAGCGCGGCCACTTCGCCCTTCGCCTCGACCGTGATCTTCTGTGACAGGTCGCCCTTCGCGACGGCGGTGGCGACCTGGGCGATGGAACGCACCTGCCCGGTCAGGTTCGACGCCATCACGTTGACGTTGTCGGTCAGGTCCTTCCAGGTGCCCGACACGCCCCGTACGGTGGCCTGCCCGCCCAGGTTGCCCTCGGTGCCGACCTCACGGGCCACCCGGGTCACCTCGTCGGCGAAGCCCGACAACTGGTCGACCATCGTGTTGATGGTCTCCTTGAGTTCCAGGATCTCGCCCCGGGCGTCCACCCGGATCTTCTGCGTGAGGTCGCCCTGTGCCACGGCGGTGGTGACCTCGGCGATGGAACGGACCTGGGCCGTCAGGTTGTCGCCCATCACGTTGACGGACTCGGTGAGGTCCTTCCAGGTGCCGGACACGCCCTTGACGTCGGCCTGGCCGCCCAGCCGTCCCTCGGTGCCCACCTCGCGGGCGACCCGGGTGACCTCGGCCGCGAAGGAGGAGAGTTGCTCGACCATGGTGTTGATGGTGGTCTTGAGCTCCAGGATCTCGCCCCGGGCGTCGACCTCGATCTTGCGGGTCAGATCGCCCTGGGCGACCGCCGTGGCCACCCGTGCGATGGAACGCACCTGGGCGGTGAGGTTGCCCGCCATGAAGTTGACCGAGTCGGTCAGTCCGCGCCAGGTCCCGCCGACACCGGGCACCTGGGCCTGGCCGCCGAGAATGCCCTCGGTGCCGACCTCGCGGGCGACCCGGGTCACCTCGTCGGCGAAGGAGGACAGCTCGTCGACCATCGTGTTGAAGGTCTTCTTCAGCTCATGGATCTCGCCACGGGCCTCCACGGTGATCTTCTGCGAGAGATCACCCTTCGCGACCGCGGTGGCCACCTGCGCGATGTCCCGCACCTGCGTCGTCAGGTTCCCGGCCATCGCGTTGACCGAGTCGGTGAGGTCCTTCCAGGTGCCGTCGACCCCGGGCACGTCCGCCTGGCCGCCCAGCCGTCCCTCGGTGCCGACCTCGCGGGCGACCCGGGTCACCTCGGAGGTGAACAGGGACAGCTGGTCCACCATCCCGTTGAACACCTGCGAGATCTCGCTGAGCAGTCCGTCCTCGTACGCGGGAAGCCGGGTGCCGAATTCACCGTCACGCACCGCGGTGAGACCCGCGAGCAGCTTCCGCAGTTCGAATTCCCCGACCTGGCCGGCGTCGGATGCTCCCGCGGTGCCCCGCCGAGGGGCGGCTGATCTGCTCCCCCGAGGTTCCACGGACTCTGGCACCACTGCCACCTCACCCTGTCGATCCCGCGCAAACCGGCAAGAATGAAGCAGGTCGCGAAGACCGCCGCTTGCATCCAGACGAACGTCACAAGAATGCCCTCATGCCCTACCGCGCGCAATCCTGCTCCGGGGCAGGATCCCGTGGTGAGCGCCGCTTTTCCGGCCGTCTCCGGCGGGCGGCGCGGGGTCATCCACGACCGCCTGCGGGAGGGCGGGCTACTGGTCGGTCAGCAGCTGGAGACGCAGCCGCTTGAGGGTCCGCGACAGCAGGCGGGAGATGTGCATCTGGGTCACGCCCAGTTCGGCGCCGATCTGCGCCTGGGTCATCTCCGCGCCGAAACGCAGCGACAGTATGGTGCGCTCGCGGTCGGGCAGGGCGGCGATGAGCGGCTTGAGGGCGGCGAGATTCTCCACGCCCTCCAGAGCACGGTCGTCGTAGCCGAGACGGTCCACCCACGAGGCGCCGTCCTCGTCCTCGGCGGCCGGGGCGTCCAGCGAACTGGTGGAGTAGGCGTTGGCCGCGACCATCGCCTCGAGCACCTCCTCCTTCGTGATCCCGAGGCGCTCGGCCAGTTCGGCCACCGTGGGGGTGCGGTCCAGCTCCGCCGCGAGGGCATCAGTGGCCTTGGCCAGGTCGATACGCAGTTCCTGGAGGCGGCGCGGGACGCGGACCGACCAGTTGGTGTCGCGGAAGAACCTCTTGATCTCACCCGTGATGGTCGGTATCGCGAAGGTGAGGAACTCGACCCCGTAGTCCGGGTCGAAGCGGTCGATCGCCTTGATCAGGCCGATGGTGCCGACCTGGAGGATGTCCTCGGTCTGCTCGGTGCGGTTGCTGAAGCGCCTGGCCGCGAACCGCACCAGGGCCATGTTCAGCTCGATGAGCGTGTTGCGGACGTACTGGTACTCCTCGGTGCCCTCTTCCAGCACCGCCAGGCGGGCGAACATGGCCCGCGACACGTCCCGTACCTCGGCCGTGCCCATCGAGCCGCCGGTTGCTCGGGAACGCTCCGCCGCCACCTTGCGGCCGGCCGGGCTGGGTGAACCGACGTCGGTAACGGTCAAGTGGGAGAGCTGGACTGTCATCTCACATCCCTTTCCCGCACGGCTCGTCATCAGCACTTCCCGAGTACCCGCGAACAGACGTTCAAACCAGCGTCAGCAGCGGCGTGTTGGCGGCGTGTTGGCGGCGATTCTCCCACGGACGCGAGCGGTCAGCGGGCGTCGATACGGGGAAACACCCCTTCGTCGAGGAACATCCCCACGGCGACCGCCACCGGGATCGCGATCAGCGCGCCGATCACGCCCATCAGCGCGCCACCGGCCACCACGGCGAGGATGGTGACCAGCGGGTGCACCGCGACGGCGAACTTCATCGCGCGCGGGACGATGAGGTAGTCCTCGGCGAGGCGGAACACGATGTAGAAGGCGGCGGTGGCGATCGCCACCGGGAACGACACCACCAGTGCCACCAGCGAGACGATGATGCCGCCGATGGTCGAGCCGACGACCGGGACCAGGTCCAGTACGGCGACGAACACGCCGAGGGCGGCCGGATAGGGCACACCCCAGGCCTCCAGCCAGATCAGGGTGGCCAGGCCGGCGATGACCGAGGTGGCGACGTTGGCCAGCATGAAGCGGCCGGTACGGGCCACGACCTCGTCGGTCAGGACCTCGGCGCGTTCCCGCTTGCTGCCGGGGACGAAGCGCAGGCAGAACCGCTTGAGGGTCGGCAGGCCGGCGAGGAAGTACATGGTCAGCGTGATCACCAGGATCGCGCCGGTGACGGTGGTGACCACCAGTTGGCCGGCGCCCAGGAGCCCGTTGACGAGGCCGGTGCCCGCGCCGCTCAGCTGCTGCCTGACTTTGGCGATCAGGTGGTAGCGGTCCTCCAGCCTGCCGAGCGTGGACTGGTGGTCGTGGAGCTGCTGCAGCCAGTTCGGCACCGCCTTCACCAGCGCGTTGATCTCGCTGGTGACCGGGGGGATGAACAGGGCCAGCACCGCGCCCCAGACGACGAACAGGGCGATGATGACGCAGGTCACCGCCCAGCGTCGGCGCATGCCCTTGGTGGTGAGCCAGGCGACGATGGGCTCGACGCTGATCGCGATGACCAGGGCCAGCAGCGCCAGCAGCAGCACGCTCTGGATCTTCAGTACGGCCTGCACCAGCAGGTACGCGATCACCGCGCCCAGGCCCAGCCGGAAACCGATGGCGAACCAGGACCGCCCCGGCCGGCCCGGCCCCGGGCTCGGCGACGGCGCGGCTTCGGCGTTGTCTGTCGTCACCGGAACCTCCTCCACTAGGCGACTGCCCGGGAGGCGAGTACCCCCCGTCGGGTACACGATGTGCGGGCGGCGGCGTGAGGCCACGGCGCCGCGCCGGGCGGTCAGTCCTTGCGGGGGCCGTCCTGCTCCGGGGGCCGCGGGACCGGGCGGCGGCCGCGGCGGAGGCGGGAGCGTACGTCCTCCGGAGGGTGGAAGCCGGCCCAGCGTTCGGGGAACTCGGCGGGGGGATCCTCGGGGCCCACGTCGTCGTCGGGGCCGGCCTCGTGGGCCGCCCTGCGGGCGGCCGCCCGGGCGAGGACGGCGGCGGCGGCCTCCTCGCGGGCGAGGGCGTTCTCCTCGCGGGCGGCAGCCGTGGCGACGGACGGCCAGACGCGGTCGATGGAGGCGTTGCAGGCTGCGCCGACCAGCACCGCGAAGGCGGACACGCCGATCCAGAGCAGCACCGCCACCGGCGCGGCGAGCTTGCCGTAGATCGTGGGGCCCTCGACGGTGTGGGTGAGGTAGACGCGGAGCACGAGACTGCCGAGCACCCACATCAGCAGGGCGATCAGGGCGCCCGGCATGTCCTCGTACCAGGGGGACCGCACCGGCACCGACACGTGGTACAGGGTGGTGAGGAAGGCGATGGACAGCACGAGCACGACGGGCCAGTACAGCACCCGGATGACGCCCTCGCTCCACGGCAGCAGCCCCACCACCGCGTCCGGTCCCGCGACCATGAGCGGGGCCACGACCGCGCCGATGACCAGGGCGACGATGTAGAGGGCGAAGGCCATCAGCCGGGTCTTGACGATGCCTCGGTGGCCTTCGAGGCCGTACATGATCGTGATGTTCTCGACGAAGACGTTGAGGGCGCGCGAGCCCGACCACAGGGCGATGGCGAAGCCGATCGAGATCAGGTCGGGGCGGCCGCCCTTGAAGACGTCGTCGACCAGCGGCCTGACCAGCTGGTTGACGCCCTTGTCGGACAGGACCGTCGCGGAGGCGGTGAGGATGTTCTGCCGGATCTGGTCGACGGTGTCGGTGCCGATGATCTGGTCGAGGTAGCCGAGGGCGCCGACCAGGCTGAGCAGCAGCGGCGGGAGCGACAGCAGGACGAAGAAGGCCGCCTCGGCGGCGAGTCCGGTGACGCGGTACTCGATGCAGGAGTTGACCGTGTCCTTGAGCAGCAGCCAGGCCACCCTGCGCTTCGAGAGGTTCCGGTACAGGGCCCTGGCCCGGTGGAGACGACCCGGTGGTCTCTCAGGTGTTTCTTCCGCTGCACTCACATCCTTACGGTATAGGGCATGGGGACCCGTACTCACACCGTGATCAACCAGGCTCCGCCGCTGGTCGGATACGACGTATACGCCGCCGACGACACCCTCACCGAGGGGGTCGCCCGGCATGCGTCGCCCGGGACACTGCCGGAGATCAATGACGAGCTGGGCGAACTCGGCCGCGCGGCCGGTTCCGCCCAGGCGCAGCGCTGGGGCGAGGAGGCGAACACGTACTCCCCCGTGCTGCGTACCCACGACCGCTACGGCAATCGCCTCGACGAGGTGGACTTCCACCCGTCCTGGCACCGGCTGCTCGGCCATGCCGTCGCGGCCGGGCTCACCGACGCCTGGTCGCGGCCCGACGGCCATCTGCGGCGCGCCGCCGGCTTCCTGGTCTGGACGCAGGCCGAGGCCGGCCACGGCTGCCCGGTGTCGATGACGCACGCCGCCGTGCCCGCGCTGCGGGCCGATCCGGTGCTGGCCGCCGAGTGGGAACCGCGGCTGACCTCGCGGGCGTACGACCCGTTGCTGCTGCCGCCGGGCGGGAAGCCGGGGGCGCTGTTCGGCATGGGGATGACCGAGAAGCAGGGCGGGTCGGACGTCCGGGCGAACACGACCCGCGCCGAACCATTGGCGGAGGAGGGGGCGTATCTCCTCACCGGCCACAAGTGGTTCTGCTCGGCACCGATGTCGGACGGCTTCCTGGTGCTCGCCCAGGCCCCCGGCGGGCTGACCTGCTTCCTGCTGCCCCGGGTGCTGCCGGACGGCACCCGCAACGTCTTCCTCATCCAGCGCCTCAAGGACAAGCTCGGCAACCGCTCCAACGCCTCCTCGGAGGTGGAGTTCGACGGCACCTGGGCCCGCCGGGTCGGCGAGGAGGGGCGCGGCGTGGCCACCATCATCGAGATGGTCGCCGCGACCCGTCTGGACTGCGCCGTCGGATCGGCCGCCATCATGCGCCAGGCCGTCGCCCAGGCCGTCCACCATGCCGCGCACCGCTCCGCGTTCGGCGGGCCGCTCATCGACAAGCCGCTGATGCGCAACGTACTGGCCGATCTGGCGGTCGAGTCCGAGGCGGCGACGACGACGGTGCTGCGGCTGGCGTCCGCGTACGACGCCGATACCGAGCAGGAGCGGCAGTTCAGGCGGATCGCGGTGGCGGTGTCCAAGTACTGGATCACCAAGCGCTGTCCACCCCTGACCGCCGAGGCCCTGGAGTGCCTGGGCGGCAACGGCTATGTCGAGGAGTCCGGGCTGCCCCGGCTCTTCCGCGAGTCACCGCTGAACTCGGTGTGGGAGGGGTCGGGCAATGTCCAGGCCCTGGACGTGCTGCGGGCCTTGCAGCGCGAACCCCTGGCCCTCAACGCCTTCCTCGGCGAGATCGGCCTCGCCCGGGGAGCCGACCACCGCCTCGACGGCGCCATCAAGTCCCTGCTCACCGAACTCGCCGACCTGGAGGGCATCGAGGCCCGCGCCCGCCGCGTCGTCGAACGCATGGCCCTGGTCCTCCAGGGCTCCCTGCTGGTGCGCTTCGCCCCGCCCGCCGTCGCCGACGCCTTCTGCGCCTCCCGCCTGGGCGGCGACTGGGGTGTGTCGTTCGGCACACTGCCGCACACCCTGGACCTGAAAGCAATCGTGGACAGGGCAAACCCAACGGCCGACGGTGAGCACTGACCCCCGGTGCCGGGTCGGCGAGTGAGCCGAAGCGGAGCGGCCGCTGTCGAAAAGGAGAACGCGCGGAGGCTGCGAGGAACGAGCAGTCGAGCACGATCGACTGTCGACAGTGGCTGAGCGCAGCGGAGGCGAACCGAGCCTCAAAAAAAGAGGGGTGGTGCCGCGCCGACTCGGCACCACCCCCGGCGTGGAACTCCTGGAACCAGCCCTGTCACAGGAGTAGGTGCGCCGCGGTGCCCGCGCGGCTGCGCATCCGCACCGCCGCCTCTATGGCGATGATGATGTCCTCGTCGTCCGCGTCCGGCGGGAAGCCGACGACCACGCCCCGGGCCTCGTAGTACGCCAGGACGCGGGCGGGCTCGGAGTCGGGGTCGCCGCCGGGGGGCCGCAGGTGCACCACCAGGTCGGTGGGGAGGGCCAGAAGGCCCTGCAACCCGTCCACGGACTCCGGGAAGCCGTCGATGACGTACCCCTGGTCGCGGTCCAGCGTCCCGGTGGCGTCGTCGAACGCCAGGTGGGGGACGCGGAATTCCCGCGCCAGCCGCGAGGCGCGACCGGTGCGCTCGTCGTCCGGTGAGCCGACCACGACGACGCGCGGGGGGACGGGCGACACAGCGGGTTGCCTCCTCGGGGGTGTTGCTCGGTAATCCGTTGCGAGTAGCTTGACGCCGCGTCACTGTCCGCCCGGCGCACGCATATTCGCAACCGTTGCAGACCGTTGCAACGGAATGTGTCCGATGTCCCTTCGGAGCGCGCCGAGCGGCGGCACCATGGGAGAGCAGTACACAGCACAGCCACAGCACAGCTACGCAGTACGGCGTGGTAAACGCATGCGGGAGCGCCATGAGCCAGCCAGAGATCGACTTGGGACTGCTGTCCGCCCAGGACCACCGGAAGTCCGTGCAACTGCTGGCCGGCATGCGGCATGCCGCGCTCAGTGGCACGGCGGCTGCGGCGAAGCCACGCCCGGTGATCGGCGATTCCTGGACCCGGGCCATGGACTACGGGGTCGATCCCGACACCGGCAGCCACACCGGGGTGCTCTCGGCGGACGAGCTGGAGCAGCGCCGCCAGACGTCCCCCCTGCAGGAGGTGCTGCCCGAGCTGCGGGACGGCCTGGTGTCCGTGGCGGACGCCGCCTGGCACATCATGGTCGTCTCGGACGCCGAGGGCCGGGTGCTGTGGCGCGACGGCAGCACCGCGATCCGAAGAAGCGCCGACCGGGTCGGCTTCGCCGAGGGCGCGTCCTGGGCGGAGAACGCCGTCGGTACGAACGCGATCGGCACCGCGCTGGTGACCGGGCGCCCCGTGCAGGTGAACTCCGCCGAGCACTTCGTCCGCGCACACCACCTCTGGACCTGTGCGGCGGCCCCGCTGCACGACCCGCGCGACGGGCGGCTGCTCGGCGCGGTGAACATCAGCGGCCCCGCGGCCACCGTCCACCCGGCGTCCCTGTCGCTGGTCACCGCCGTGACCCGGGTCGCCGAAGGCGAGCTGCGGACCCGGCACTGGGCGTCGATCGAGGGCCTGCGGTCGCTGGCGGCACCGCTGCTCGCACGGGTGCAGGGGCGGGCGGTGGTGATCGACCCGAACGGCTGGACGGCCGCCGTCACCGGGATGCCCCCGCTGGACCGGGTCGCGCTGCCCTCGTCGCCGGCGGCGGGGCCGGTGTGGCTGCCGTCGCTCGGGCTGTGCACGCTGGAGCCGCTGCCGGGCGGCTGGCTGGTCCGCGTCGGCGCGCAGGGCGGCACGGACGCGCCGAGCCGGGTGGTGGTCGACGTCAGCCGGCCCCGCGACTGGGCGGTCACCGTCTCCGGGGGCGCCGGCAGCTGGTCGCAGGAACTCAGCCCGCGCCATGCCGAGCTGCTCTTCGTCCTCGCCGTCCACCGCGGCGGGCGCACCGCTGCCGAACTGGCCCGCGACCTGTTCGGCGACCCCAGCCGCACGGTCACCGTCCGCGCCGAGCTGTCCCGGCTCCGCCGCAATCTCGCCGGCATCCTGGCCCACCGCCCCTACCGCTTCGCCGACTCCGTCTCCGTCGAGCTCCTCCGCCCCACCCGCCCCGCCGACCTCCTCCCCCACTCCACCGCCCCGGCGGTCCGCCTCGCGGGCGGCGGCCGATCCGGCCCGTGATTGGCTGGGCCCATGAGCGACCACACCGTGACCGTGACCACCTGGTACCTGGAGCAGACCTCACCGGCCGATCTCGTGCCGCCGGCCGCGGCCGCCCCGCCGGAGGTGCAGTTCGTACGGGCCGAGGTGCCGTCGCCCGAATTCAGCCGCTTCCTCTACGCCTCGGTGGGCGCCGACTGCGCCTGGACCGACCGGCTCCCGTGGCCGTACGCCCAGTGGGAGACCTTCCTCGACCGCCCCGGGGTCGAGACCTGGGTGGCGTACGACCGGGGCACCCCGGCGGGGTACATCGAGCTCGATCCGCAGGGGGACGCGCAGACCGAGATCGCGTACTTCGGGCTGCTGCCGGCCTTCCGGGGGCGTGGGATCGGCGGCCATCTGCTGTCGTACGGGATCGCCCGCGCCTGGGACCTGGCCGAGCGGTGGCCGGACCGGGAGCCGACGAAGCGGGTGTGGGTGCACACGTGCAGCCTGGACGGGCCGTACGCGCTCGCGAACTACGAGAAGCGCGGCTTCCGCATCTTCGACGTCAGGACCGGGGAAGAGGAGAGCACGTCGATCGAGCCCTGGCCAGGGGCCTGAACAATCGACCGCCGGAGGTGCGCGCCGACGCCGCACGGCTGGGCGGAATCTGCCTTCCGTATACGAAGGCGGTGAACGCACCCCGCTCACGCACACCGGGGGCGAACACCAGCATCGCGCACCATCTGCGGGAGCACTTCGAGGAGTTGGTGTCCCACGTGGGGCCGGCGCCTCGGTATGGCGCCGGCACGGCATAAACTGCGTCATATGGGCAGTCAGGGGCACGATCTTTTCGTCGAGATCACCCGGGAGCAGCAAGCGCGGGGTGACCAGCGCCACACAATCCCACCATTCGAGATGTGAGCGTCCACATTTTGGAAGGCGGTGGACTCTCCGGAGATCCCCGTGACACGCTTTCGTCATGTCTCGCACTGGAATCGCCTTGGTAGGTCGGCTGCATGTCGACCTCGGACGCATGTCCAGTTCCATCTGTCCGGTGGGCTGACCGCAAGCATCGCCGTCCCCGCCGTCGCGGATGCGTGAGCGCCTCGCCGCGTGTTTTCGCAGGCCATAAGGTGCTCCAGCGCGATCCAAAGACCTTTTACGAGCCTGCCAGAAGGACTGCACGCCATGGCTACCACCCCTGAGAAGCCCGCAGCCGCCGCTGCCCGCCGTAAGGCGAGCCGTCACCGTGGCGAGGGTCAGTGGGGCGTTGGGCACCTCACGCCTCTCAACGCCAACGAGCAGTTCAAGAAGGACGACGACGGTCTCAACGTGCGGACACGCATTGAGACGATCTACGCCCACCGCGGCTTCGACTCCATCGACGGCGCCGACCTGCGCGGCCGGATGCGCTGGTGGGGTCTCTACACCCAGCGCAAGCCCGGGATCGACGGCGGCAGGACCGCGATCCTGGAGCCGGAGGAGCTGGACGACAAGTACTTCATGCTGCGGATCCGCATCGACGGCGGCCGGCTGACCACCGAGCAGCTGCGGATCATCGGCGACATCTCCCAGGAGTTCGCCCGCGGCACCGCCGACGTCACCGACCGGCAGAACATCCAGCTGCACTGGATCCGGATCGAGGACGTCCCCGAGATCTGGCGCCGCCTGGAGGCCGTCGGGCTGTCCACCACGGAGGCCTGCGGCGACACCCCGCGGGTCATCCTCGGCTCGCCGGTGGCCGGGATCGCGGAGGACGAGATCATCGACGGCACCCCCGCCGTGGATGAGATCCATGCCCGCATCGTGGGCAACAAAGCCTTCTCCAACCTCCCCCGCAAGTTCAAGTCGGCAATCTCCGGCTCGCCGCTGCTCGATGTCGCACACGAGATCAACGACATCGCCTTCGTCGGCGTGGAGCACCCCGACCGCGGCCCCGGCTTCGACCTGTGGGTCGGCGGCGGGCTCTCGACGAACCCCAAGATCGGCGTCCGGCTCGGCGCCTGGGTGCCGCTGGAGGAGGTCGCGGATGTCTACGAAGGCGTCATCTCGATCTTCCGTGACTTCGGCTACCGCCGGCTGCGCACCCGCGCCCGCCTGAAGTTCCTGGTCGCCGACTGGGGCGCGGAGAAGTTCCGCCAGGTCCTGGAAGACGACTACCTCAAGCGCAAGCTCGTCGACGGCCCGGCCCCCGCCCAGCCCGTCGAGCAGTGGCGCGACCACGTCGGTGTGCACCGCCAGAAGGACGGCCGCTTCTACGTGGGCTTCGCCCCGCGCGTGGGCCGTATCGACGGCGCGACGCTGAGCAAGATCGCCGAACTGGCCGAGGAGCACGGCTCGGGCCGCCTGCGCACCACCGTCGAGCAGAAGATGATCGTGCTCGACGTCGAGGAGCCGCGCATCGAGTCCCTGGTCGCGGGCCTGGAGGCGCTGGACCTCACCGCCACGCCGTCGCCCTTCCGGCGCGGCACGATGGCCTGCACGGGCATCGAGTTCTGCAAGCTCGCCATCGTCGAGACCAAGGCGCTCGGCGCCTCGCTCATCGACGAACTGGAGCGCCGCCTGCCGGAGTTCGACGAGCCCATCACCATCAACGTCAACGGCTGCCCCAACGCCTGCGCCCGTATCCAGGTGGCGGACATCGGTCTCAAGGGCCAGCTCGTCCTGGACGCCGACGGCAACCAGGTCGAGGGCTTCCAGGTCCACCTGGGCGGCGCGCTCGGCCTGGAGCCCGGCTTCGGCCGCAAGGTGCGCGGTCTGAAGGTCACCTCCGACGAGCTGCCCGACTACGTCGAGCGGGTCCTCAACCGCTTCCAGGCGGAGCGCGAGGACGGCGAGCGCTTCGCGACCTGGGCAGCCCGGGCCAGCGAGGAGGCACTCTCATGAGTGAGCGTGCCGCACCCTTCTACTGCCCCTACTGCGGGGACGAGGACCTGCACCCCGCCGAACAAGGCCACGGGGCTTGGGAATGCCGGGCGTGCAATCGCGCCTTCCAGTTGAAGTTCCTCGGCCTGCTGGCCAAGGGGCTCAGCTCCGCTCCCCGCGATGGAGGCGACACGTGACCACCGCCCACGCCCGCACCGCCGAAGACCTGCAGCGGCTCGCCGAACAGGCGGGCCGCGACCTGGAAGACGCCTCCGCGCTGGACATCCTGCGCTGGGCCGTCGACACCTTCGGGCCGCGCTTCTGTGTGACCTCGTCCATGGAGGACGCGGTCGTGGCGCACCTCGCCTCCCGGGTCGCCCCGGGCGTGGACGTGGTGTTCCTCGACACGGGCTACCACTTCCCGGAGACCATCGGCACCCGGGACGCGGTCGCCGCGGTCATGGATGTGAACGTCATCACACTCACCCCCCGCCAGACGGTGGCCGAGCAGGACGCCGAGTACGGGCCGAAGCTGCACGACCGCAACCCGGACCTGTGCTGCGCGCTGCGCAAGGTCAAGCCGCTCGAGGAGGGCCTGACGGCGTACGACGCGTGGGCGACCGGCCTGCGCCGCGACGAGTCCCCGACCCGGGCGAACACCCCGGTGGTCGGCTGGGACGAGAAGCGGGGCAAGGTCAAGATCTCCCCCATCGCGGCCTGGTCGCAGGAAGACGTGGAGACGTACGTCGCCGAGCACGGAGTCCTGACCAATCCCCTGCTCATGGACGGCTATGCCTCCGTGGGCTGCGCCCCCTGCACCCGCCGGGTGTTGGAGGGCGAGGACGCCCGCGCCGGTCGCTGGGCGGGCACGGGCAAGACCGAGTGCGGGCTGCACGGCTGATGACGACGAATCAGACGGACCTGACGGACCTCACGGAACAGACCACCCAGGAGAAGCAGATGAGCGTGACAGACCAGGGAGCCACCGTCTGGCTCACGGGTCTGCCGAGCGCGGGCAAGACCACGATCGCCTACGCGCTGGCGGAGCGGCTGCGCGGCGACGGCCACCGGGTGGAGGTGCTGGACGGCGACGAGATACGCGAGTTCCTGTCCTCCGGCCTCGGCTTCACCCGTGAGGACCGGCACACCAACGTGCAGCGGATCGGCTTCGTCGCCGAGCTGCTGGCCGGCAACGGCGTCAAGGTCCTGGTCCCGGTCATCGCCCCGTACGCCGACAGCCGCGAGGCCGTCCGCAAGCGCCACCAGGCCCGGGGGGCGGTCTACCTGGAGGTCCATGTCGCCACGCCGGTGGAGGTCTGCTCCGTACGCGACGTGAAGGGGCTGTACGCCAAGCAGGCGGCCGGCGAGATCTCCGGGCTCACCGGCGTCGACGACCCGTACGAGGCGCCCGAGACACCCGACCTGCGCCTTCAGACACAGGACCACACCGTCGAGGACTCCGCCGCAGTGCTGACCGCGCTGCTCGTCGAGAGGGGACTGGCGTGACGACCGTTGCTGCGCTGACCGGCACCACCGAGAACCCGTACACGCTCAGCCATCTGGACGCCCTGGAGTCCGAGGCGGTGCACATCTTCCGCGAGGTGGCGGGAGAGTTCGAGCGGCCGGTGATCCTGTTCTCCGGCGGCAAGGACTCCATCGTCATGCTGCACCTGGCGCTGAAGGCCTTCGCCCCGGCGCCGGTGCCCTTCGCGCTGCTGCACGTCGACACCGGGCACAACTTCCCCGAGGTCATCGAGTACCGCGACCGCACCGCCGAGCAGCACAGCCTGCGGCTGCACGTCGCCTCCGTACAGGACTACATCGACGACGGCCGGCTGCGGGAGCGCCCCGACGGGACGCGCAACCCGCTGCAGACCGTGCCGCTGCTGAACGCCATCACCGAGGGCAAGTACGACGCCGTCTTCGGCGGCGGCCGCCGCGACGAGGAGAAGGCCCGGGCCAAGGAGCGGGTCTTCTCGCTGCGCGACGAGTTCGGCGCCTGGGATCCGCGCCGCCAGCGCCCCGAGCTGTGGGCGCTGTACAACGGCCGGCACGCCGCCGGGGAGCACGTGCGGGTCTTCCCGCTCAGCAACTGGACCGAGCTGGACGTGTGGCAGTACATCGCCCGCGAGGGCATCGAACTGCCGCAGATCTACTACGCGCACGAGCGGGACGTCTTCGCCCGTGACGGCATGTGGCTCACCGCCGGCGACTGGGGCGGCCCGAAGGACGGCGAGACCGTCGAGCGCCGCCTGATCCGCTACCGCACGGTCGGCGACATGTCCTGCACCGGCGCGGTGGACTCCGACGCGGCGACCATCGAGCAGGTCATCACCGAGATCGCCGCGTCCCGGCTGACCGAGCGCGGTGCCACGCGGGCCGACGACAAGCTCTCCGAGGCCGCCATGGAAGACCGCAAGCGCGAGGGGTACTTCTAGCCGTGGGCCACATCACCGCCGCCGGTGCGGCACCGGTCCGCCGGATCACCGGGACCGCCACCAGCCTGAACCGCCACCACGGCGGACCGCACACGAGCACGCGAAGGGACGACGCATGACCAGCACCGCCACCGCCGCCCCGGCAGCTTCGCTGCTGCGCTTCGCCACGGCCGGATCCGTCGACGACGGCAAGTCCACCCTGGTCGGCCGCCTGCTGCACGACTCCAAGTCCGTGCTCACCGACCAGCTCGAGGCCGTCGAGCTCGCCTCCGCGCGGCGCGGTCAGGGTGCCCCCGACCTCGCTCTCCTCACCGACGGCCTGCGCGCCGAGCGGGAGCAGGGCATCACCATCGACGTGGCCTACCGCTACTTCGCCACGGCCCGCCGCCGGTTCATCCTCGCCGACACGCCGGGGCACGTGCAGTACACCCGGAACATGGTCACCGGCGCCTCCACCGCCGAGCTGGCCGTGGTCCTGGTCGACGCCCGCAACGGTGTGGTCGAGCAGACCCGCCGCCATGCCGCCGTCGCCGCGCTGCTGCGGGTCCCGCATGTCGTCCTGGCCGTCAACAAGATGGACCTGGTCGAGTACGCGGAGCCCGTCTTCGCCGCCATCGCCGAGGAGTTCACGGCGTACGCCATCGAGCTGGGCGTGCCGGAGGTCACGGCGATCCCGATCTCGGCCCTGGCCGGCGACAACGTCGTGGAGCCGAGCGCGAACATGGACTGGTACGGCGGCCCCACGGTCCTGGAGCACCTGGAGACCGTGCCGGTCAGCCATGACCTGGCACACTGCCACGCCCGTCTGCCCGTGCAGTACGTCATCCGGCCGCAGACCGCCGAACTGCCGGACTACCGGGGGTACGCGGGCCAGATCGCGGCCGGGACGTTCCGCGTCGGCGAGGCGGTCACCGTGCTGCCGTCGGGCCGCGTGTCGAAGATCTCCGGCATCGATCTGCTCGGCAAGCCGGTCGACGCCGCCTGGACAACGCAGTCGGTGACCCTCCTGCTGGAGGACGACATCGACATCTCCCGGGGCGACCTGATCGTGCCGACCAAGGACGCGCCGGCCACCACCCAGGACATCGAGGCCACGGTGTGCCACGTGGCGGACCAGCCGCTCACCGTCGGCCACCGCGTGCTGCTCAAGCACGGCACCCGCACGGTCAAGGCGATCGTCAAGGACATCCCGTCCCGTCTCACGCTCGACGACCTGTCCCTGCACCCGCACCCGGGGCTGCTCGTCGCCAACGACATCGGCCGCGTGAAGATCCGTACCGCCGAGCCGCTGCCGGTCGACTCGTACGCCGACTCCCGGCGCACCGGCTCGTTCATCCTCATCGACCCGAACGACGGCACCACGCTCACCGCGGGCATGGTCGGCGAATCGTTCGCCTCTCCGGAGCCCGTCCGTGACGAGGCCGACGACGAAGGGTGGGACTTCTGATGACCGTCGACGTCTTCTCCACTTTCGCGAAAGAAGGTGGCCGCATCGGCAGCGGCTGTCTCGGCAGCGGCCAGGGGGGCGTGTCGCGATGTGTGCGCTGAAGCGTGAGCACCGCACAACCCCCGTGCACGTAACGCCGCATTTCCGAAGACCTGACAGCCACCACCCGGCCGCGCCATGGAAAGAGCGCGTCCCGGGCCCCTGAGAGGAACACCTCCCGTGACTGCCGATCGCACCACGTCCCCGAGAACCGCCACCCGCCGCCGTCTGATCGCCGGCGCCGCACTTCTCCCCCTGCTGGCCCTCGCGGCCTGCGGCTACGGCTCCGACAAGAAGAGCGACACCACCGGCGCGGTCGCGACCAGCGGCAGCACCAAGAAGCTCTCCGCGAGCACCGTGAAGATCGGCTACTTCGCGAACCTCACGCACAGCACCGCCCTAGTCGGTCTGGCCAAGAACGGGCCCATCCGGCAGGAGCTCGGCAGCACCAAGGTCTCGACCGCCGTCTTCAACGCGGGCCCGGCCGAGATCGAAGCGCTGAACGCCGGTTCCATCGACATCGGCTGGATCGGCCCCTCCCCGTCGATCAACGGCTACGTGAAGTCCGGCGGCAAGAGCCTGAAGATCGTCGCCGGCTCGGCCTCCGGCGGCGTGAAGCTGGTCGTCAACCCGAACAAGATCAAGTCCCTCAAGGACGTCAAGGGCAAGAAGATCGCCACCCCGCAGCTGGGCAACACCCAGGACGTGGCCTTCCTCAACTGGATCGCCGACCAGGGCTGGAACGTCGACGCGACGACCGGCAAGGGCGACGTCTCCGTCGTCCGTACGGACAACAAGATCACCCCGGACGCCTACAAGTCCGGCTCGATCGACGGCGCCTGGGTCCCCGAGCCCACCGCCTCCAAGCTCGTCGCCGAGGGCGCGAAGGTGCTGCTGGACGAGAGCTCCCTGTGGAAGGGCGGCAAGTTCGTCATCACGAACGTGATCGTCTCCCAGAAGTTCCTCTCGGCCCACCCCGACGTCGTCAAGGCGGTGCTCCAGGGTTCGGTGAACACCAACGTCTGGATCAACGCCAACTCCGACAAGGCGAAGGCCATCGCCAACCAGGAGCTCGCGACACTGTCCGGCAAGGCCCTGCCGGCCAACGTCATCGACCCGGCCTGGAAGAGCATCAGCTTCACCGACGACCCGCTGGCCTCCACCCTCAAGACCGAGGCGGACCACGCGGTCAAGGCCGGCCTGCTCAGCAAGCCCGACCTCAGCGGGATCTACGACCTCTCGATCCTGAACCAGGTCCTCAAGGCCGACGGCAAGTCCCAGATCAGCGACGCAGGTCTCGGCAGCTAGTCAGCCGGTCCGCAGCATCCCCCAGGAGGTGAACGCATGGCCACCGCACTCAGCAAGCAGCCCGCCGGGACCGCCCACGACGCGGCCCGATACGCCGCCCGCATCGAGCATGTCTCGAAGTCCTTCGGCCGGCCCGGCGCGCAGCAGCACGTGCTCGACGACATCACCATCGATGTCGCCCCAGGCGAGTTCGTCTGTCTCCTGGGGGCCTCGGGCTGCGGCAAGTCCACCCTGCTCAACCTGGTCGCGGGACTCGACCAGCCGTCCGCCGGGGGCATCGAGACCCCCCGCGGCCGGCCGGCCCTGATGTTCCAGGAGCACGCCCTCTTCCCGTGGCTCACCGCCGGCCGGAACATCGAACTCGCCCTGCGCATGCGCGGCCTCCCCGGCTCCGAGCGCCGTGACGAGGCCGAGCGGCTGCTCGAACTCGTACGGCTGCGCGGCGCCTACGGCAAGCGGGTGCACGAGCTGTCCGGCGGCATGCGGCAGCGCGTGGCGCTGGCCCGCGCGCTCGCCCAGGACAGCCAACTGCTGCTGATGGACGAGCCGTTCGCGGCTCTCGACGCCATCACCCGCGACGTGCTGCACGAGGAGCTGACCCGGATCTGGTCGGAGACGAACCTCTCCGTGCTCTTCGTGACCCACAACGTGCGCGAGGCCGTGCGGCTCGCGCAGCGCGTCATCCTGCTGTCCTCCCGCCCGGGCCGGATCGCCCGCGAATGGACGGTCGACATACCGCAGCCGCGCCGGATCGAGGACGCCGCGGTCGCCGAACTGTCCGTAGAGATCACCGAACAGCTGCGGGGGGAGATCCGACGTCATGGCCAGCACTGACACCACGGACACCACGGACGCCAAGGCAGTCGCCTCCGAATCCGGGACCACCGACGCCACCGACGCCGCCGGGGCTGCCGGGCAGGCCGCCCGTCCGGCGGGCTCGCTCGCGGGTCTGGAGGCGGGTCTCGACGCCCTGGAGACCAGCCACGTCCACCGGACCCCGCTGCTGAGCAAGCTCCGCGAGAAGGCCCTGCCGCCGGTCGTCGCGATCGCGCTGGTGCTGATCGTGTGGCAGCTCGCCTATCACTTCCAGGTGAAGGCGCACTACCAGCTGCCGAGCCCGGTCGACGTCGCGCGCTCGCTGCGCGACCAGTGGCTCAAGGGCACCCTGCTGGGCTTCGTGTGGACCAGCCTCTCGCGCGGTGTCCTCGGCTTCCTCGCGTCGGTGGCGATCGGCACCCCGCTGGGTCTGCTGGTCGCCCGGGTCAAGCCGGTTCGCGCCGCCATCGGCCCGATCCTCTCCGGGCTGCAGTCGCTGCCGTCGGTGGCCTGGGTGCCGGCCTCGATCATCTGGTTCGGCCTGAGCAACGGCACGATCTACGCGGTCGTGCTGCTCGGCGCCGTCCCGTCCATCGCCAACGGCCTGGTGGCCGGCGTCGACCAGATCCCGCCGCTGTACCTGCGTGCGGGCCGGGTCATCGGCGCCACCGGCCTGCACAGCGTCCGGCACGTGTTGCTGCCTGCCGCCCTGCCCGGCTACCTCGCCGGTCTGA
Organism: Streptomyces sp. NPDC059373; assembly: GCF_042751495.1. Lineage (NCBI taxonomy): Bacteria > Bacillati > Actinomycetota > Actinomycetes > Kitasatosporales > Streptomycetaceae > Streptomyces > Streptomyces sp. NPDC059373. Next base: position 112,544 of record NZ_JBHYXC010000025.1, read on the forward strand.
AGCAGGGCTGGGCGTTCTCCTGGCGTTCGCTGATGGCCGCCGAGCTGATCGTCAACTCCCCCGACCTGGGCACCGGCCTCGGCCAGTTCCTGGAGCAGGGCCGCGAGCAGTCCGACATGGCCTGGGTCCTCGCCGCGATCCTGCTCATCCTGATCGTCGGCATCGGTATCGAGCTGCTGGTCTTCGCCCCGCTGGAGCGAGCCGTACTGCGCAGCCGCGGACTGCTGGTCCGGAGCTGACGCATGGTCCGGCCGGTGCTTCTCGTCGTCGCCCACGGCAGCCGCGATCCGCGGCATGCCGCGACGGTGCACGCGCTCACCCAGCGCGTACGAGCGGCCCGGCCGGGCCTTCGCGTCGTCACCGCCTACCTCGACTTCAACGCGCCGAGTGTCCCCCAGGTCATCGACCGGCTGGCGGCGGAGGGCGTACGCGAGGTGGTGGCCCTCCCGCTGCTGCTCACCCGCGCCTTCCACGCCAAGGCCGACATCCCGACCGTCCTGCGCGAGGCGACCGCCGGCCACCCCCGGCTGTCGGTCCGTCAGGCCGAGGTCCTCGGGCCGTCGCCCCTGCTGACCGCCGCCCTCGAACGGCGGCTGTACGAGGCCGGGGTGCGCCCCGGCGACCGTTCGTCGACCGGAATCGTGCTGGCCTCGGCGGGCTCCACCGACCCGGAGGCGATGGCGGTCATCGCTGACATCGCGCGGGAGTGGCGGCACACCGGCTGGTGCGCCGTGCGACCCGCCTTCGCCTCCGCCTCCCTCCCCCGCACCGAGGACGCCGTCCGCCGACTGCGCGCCGAGGGCGTTCGCCGGATCGCGGTCGCCCCGTACGTCATCGCTCCCGGCTTCCTCCCCGACCGCATCGCCCGCGGTGCGCAGGACGCCGGCGCCGACGTGCTGGCCGAAGTCCTGGGCGACGCCCCGGAAACGGCCCGGTTGCTGCTGGTGCGGTACGACGCGGCGGTCGCGGTGCGCCGGATGCTGATGACGGCGTGAGACTGACGGCCTCAGGTCTTGGGACGGTCAGTAGTAGTGACTGGCGCGCTCGGCCGGCGCTCTCCCATCGGCCCCACCCCCGCACACGAAGCTACCCCCCTGGTCAGTCCGCGGGTTGTGACACCGTCGCGGACCAGTGCTCCCGGATCGCGTCCGTCGGCCGGGGCTCACCGAGCAGAGGTGCGCCCCACATCGCGAGGACGTCGAGGACGGGCTCCAACTCCCGGCCTCTGTCGGTGAGTTCGTAGACGTACGCGGCGCCGGGCGGAGGCAGCCGCCGCCGGGTCACGAGGGCTTCGCGCTCCATCTCCTTGAGGCGGTTGGCCAGGACGTCCGTGCTGACGCCCGGGAGGTCGGCGTGGAGGTCGGTGTAGCGGCGGGGGCCCGCGAGGAGTTCGCGGGCGATGAGGAGGGTCCAGCGTTCGCCGACCACGTCGAGGGCGCGGGCGATGGGGCAGTACTGGTCGTAACTTCGGCGCGGCATGAGATCACCTTAGCGAAAAGGTTGGACTTTCCAAGCTCGTACTTGGTAAAACCAAGCATGGAGTTCAAGCAGTCGGGCAAGCTGGCCAACGTCCTTTACGAGATCCGTGGACCGGTGATCGAGCACGCGAACGCGCTCGAGGAGGCCGGCCACAGCGTGCTGCGCCTCAACACCGGCAATCCCGCGCTGTTCGGGTTCGAGGCACCCGAGGAGATCCTGCAGGACATCATCCGCACCCTCCCCCAGGCCCACGGCTACAGCGACTCGCGCGGCATCCTGTCCGCCCGCCGCGCCGTCGCCGCGCACTACCAGGAGCGCGGGCTGCCCGATGTGGGAGTGGACGACATCTTCCTGGGCAACGGCGTCTCCGAGCTGGTCCAGATGGCCGTCCAGGCCCTGCTGGACGACGGTGACGAAGTCCTCATCCCGGCGCCGGACTTCCCGCTGTGGACCGCCGTCACCAACCTGGCCGGCGGCAAGGCGGTGCACTACATCTGCGACGAGTCCGCCGACTGGTTCCCGGACCTCGACGACATGGCCGCGAAGATCACCGACCGCACCAAGGCCGTCGTCATCATCAACCCCAACAACCCCACCGGCGCGGTCTATCCGAAGGAGCTGCTGGACGGCATCCTCGACCTCGCCCGCCGCCACGGGCTGATGGTCTTCGCGGACGAGGTCTACGACAAGATCCTCTACGACGACTCCGTCCACCACACCGCCGCCGCCCTCGCTCCCGACGTCCTCTGCCTCACCTTCAGCGGCCTGTCCAAGGCCTACCGCGTCGCCGGTTTCCGCTCCGGCTGGCTGGTCGTCTCCGGCCCCCGGCAGCACGCCAAGAACTACCTGGAGGGCCTGGTCACCCTCGCCTCCATGCGGCTGTGCCCCAACGTGCCCGCCCAGCACGCCATCCAGGCCGCGCTCGGCGGCCGTCAGAGCATCAAGGACCTCGTGCTGCCCGGCGGCCGACTCCACGAGCAGCGCGACATGGCCTGGGAGAAGCTCAACGAGATCCCCGGCGTCTCCTGCGTCAAGCCCAAGGGCGCCCTCTACGCCTTCCCCCGGATCGACCCCAAGGTCCATCCCATCCACGACGACGAGAAGTTCGTCCTCGACCTCCTCCTCCGCGAGAAGATCCAGGTCGTCCAGGGCACCGGCTTCAGCTGGCCGCGCCCCGACCACTTCCGCATCCTCACCCTCCCCCGCGCCGACGACCTGGATGCCGCGATCAGCCGGATCGGCCGCTTCCTGGCGGGCTACCGGCAGTGAGCCCGGGGGCAAGCTGCGCCACGAGGTCCCCGGCGGTGACCCGGGTGAACGCCGCCGCGTCCGACGGCCCCGGGAAGAGCCGGTAGGCCGTACCGGTCGCGGTGGGCGGCACATCCGGCAGGTCGGCGTGGACCAGCGCGAGGAAGGCCCGCCGGCCGTCGAGCGCGCCCGCCAGCTCCTGCGCCGGGCGGACCGCGTCCGGCCGCCATCCGTCGCGTACGCGGATCGCGAAGTCGGCGGCGGGCTCGTCCGCCTCCCGCCGGTACGACCAGAGCTCACCGTCCCCGCGGCCGCGCACCAGCACCTCGCCGTCGGTGCGGGCGGCCGCGGTCCAGCACGCCAGGTCCCAGAGCGTGGCCCGCCCGGCCGCCACGAACGCGTCCGTCACGAAGGCGTCCGTCAGGTCGCGGCCGATCCGGGCGATGGCGTTGCGGTAGCGCCACACGTTGTGGTTCGTGCCGGTCGTGCCGAGCGCGACGTCCGTCCACAGGGCCTTGCGGGCCGCCAGGTCGACGACCATCGGTACGCAGATCTTGGCGGCGCCGGCCAGGTCGAAGCGCTGGCGTACGGTACGCGGATCGTACGGGGCAGCGGTCGCGACCGGACGGCGCCGGGTGCGCGACACCGACGTGGTGACGGTGTCGACGGCCATGAACCCGGCGAAGGCGTCCGGCAGTTCGTCGAACGGCACGTCGTTGTACGACAGCACGAGCGGCACGACATGGCGCACGCCTGCCTTCGCCAGGCGCGGCAGGTTCAGGTCCACGTACTCGGTCGCCCCGTCCGGCGCCGGGGCCGCGACGAGGTCGCCGGAGTGCAGCGCGGCGCCGCCGCCGTACTCGAGCGTGGTGTAGTCGCACAGCCCGACGAACCGCCACTGGTCGTCGTACATCGCCACCGACAGGTCGAGGTCCACCCGCACCTTCGGCGGCTGCATCCAGTGCAGAAAGAGCCGTACGGTCTCGCCGTCCCGGGGCATCGGCAGGACGCTGCCGCGCGGCACCGCGACCAGCGACACGGCCGAGGCGCGCTCGGCGAACGGCACCGGCAGGTCGCCCAGATCCGCGTCCAGCACAGCCACCCCGTAGGGCTCGCCGGGCAGGGCCGCCAGCCGCCGTACGGCCTCGGCCTCCAGCAGTTCGGCGGCGCGCCGGGCCGTGCGGACCGGCAGCGGCGGCCGGTCGTCCGGGACGGCGTAGGCCTTGGCGATGCTGCCGCGCGGGAAGAACACCCGCCGCCGCCCGGGCTCCGTACGCACCTTCAGCCGCCCGAGCGCGCCGAGCAGCGGCCCGGGCGCGCCCTGCGGAAGGGCCTCCCCCAGGGCCGCCACGACGGCGTCCTCCAGCGCGCTCGCCCCGGTGGCCGTCAGCAACTGGTCCAGCCGGCGCAGCAGTTCGCCCGGCCTGGCGCGCAGCAGCACTGCCGCTCGCGCCGCGTCGTGCGCCGAGAAGGCCGCCTCGACCTGGCCGGCCCAGGTCGTGAGCCGCAGCCGGTCACCGACCAGCCGTACGTGGTCCTCTTGGCGGGCGGCCTCGCCCAGAAGCTGCTCGGTCACCGCGCTCCCCCGCAGGGCCGCGAAGGCGAGTGCGACCCGCGCAAAGCGGCGTGCGTGGGCGGGCTCGAAGGGATGCAGGACCTCGCCGACGCGCTTCCACGCGCCGGGGCGACGGGCCAGGTCCTCGGCCAGGTAGGGGAACGGAAGACCGTCCAGGACGCCCAGCAGTTCGCGCCGCAGCGGGCGCGGCAGGCTGCGCAGGCGCGGCGGCGCGAGCAGATCCGGGTCACCGCCGGACCACACCACGAGCAGGCGAAGCACATCGGTGGCGGTGCCGAGATACCGCGTCAGCAGCGGCCGTACGACCGGCGCGCCCTCGGGGTCACGCAGCAGCGTGCCGAGGGCCAGCGCCTTGCTCTCGCGCAGCGGGATGTCGGCGGGCAGCCACTCGGCGGCCCGCGCCGCGTCGGCGTGCGCGAGCAGCAGGAACAGGTCGTCATGGTCCTGCGGGGGCAGTGGTGTCCGGCGGCCCAGCAGCCCGCTCAGCTCGGCCGCCGCGTCCTCGCCGGCGTCCGTCCCGAGGCGCAGCACCCGCAGCACCTCACCGGAAGCCGCCTTGCGCCGTGCCTGATCCCGGACCGGCTCCAGCCAGGGGCGCGCGGGCTCCCCGGTCTCGTATCGCCGCTCGCACACCGGGCACGCGTACCACTGGCAGCACTCCTCGCAGCAGCCCCACTCCGCGCCGCTGCGGCAGCCCTCGCACACCAGATGCCCGCAGAAGCGCACCGCCCTGACGGTGCCGTCCGCCGCCGGCCGACCGCAGGCCATGCACGGCTGGTGCGGCTGGGCCGCGAGGAAGCCGAGGACGGTGCCGGTGTACCGGCCGCGCGCCTCCTCGTACGGGACCATGTCCGGGAACCGGCGGAACAGCGGGGCCAGCGAACGGTCCGTGCCCATCAGCGCGTCGACATCGGCCAGCAGCCGCTTCCCCGCCTCCGCCAGCCCGTCCGGTCGCAGCCCGGACAGCGCCTTGCGCAGTGGGGCGGTCAACAGGTGTCCCCGGTCGGCCAGTTCGGCTTCGAGAACGACGACCCCGAGCTCGGACGCCGGGTCGCCGGCCGGGTCGGCGGAGACGTAGACGGTCTGGCGGCGGCGCAGCAGCAGGCTAGCGAGATCTTCGGCAGTCATGGATAGCGTCCCCCCGGTGGTACAGAAGCGGGGGCGGAAAGTGGGCGCACTACGGTTTCTTTTGCAGAGAAGCAAGGAGAAGGAAGCACGCCGCGGAGCCGCCCCCGCCTCGTCAACGTACCGAAGGGCCTGCGGGACCGCATCGCATTAAGTGTGAAGTCCGGGGCCGGTGCGGGAGACGAGCCTGAAGGTCCTGGCACCGTTCGGGAGGGTCGTGGTCTTCGGCGACGCCGGCCGCCACGAGGACTGGACGACGTCCGTACGGGACCTGTGGAAGCACAACCGTTCGGTGAGCGGCTTCAACATCGGCGACCTGGCCCGCCGGGCGCCGGAGCTGCTCGCCGCGTACACCCGGTCGTCGCGGGAGCTGCTGGCCGCGGGCACGGTGGCCGTCGACATCACCGGCACGCTGCCACTGGCGGAGGCGGCTCGGGCGCACAAGGCGCTGGAGGCTGGAACGACTCGGGGCACGGTGGTGCTCCGGGTCGCGGAGTAGGCGCCGCAGCCGACCGCTTGTCAAGGGCAAGGGCATTGCGGAGGGTGGGGTTACCCCCACCCCTGGGGAGGAGGTGGCACGTCCCCGGTTCACCGGTCAGCCGGATGGGGTGGCCGGGCGGCCCCCTCTAGCGTCGTAAGCACTTCGTAAACGTCGCAAGAGGGGGACGAACCGTGGCAAGCGCACACGGCACCAAACAGGGAATAGCCGCCGCGATGGGCGGGTGGAGCGCCCGGCACCGCTGGCTGGCGGTGGGCGGATGGCTGGTGTTCGTCGTCCTGGCGCTGGCCATCGGGTCGGTGGCGGGGCGGGTGGACGTCACGAAGACCGAGGAGGTGCCGGGCGAGTACGGCCAGGCCATGCGGATCCTGGACGACGCGGGGCTGGGCAGCAGCCCGGCCGGGGAGATGGTGCTGGTCCAGGCGACGGGCGGCGGGAAGGTCACGGTGAGCGACCCCGCGTTCCGCGACGCGGTCGACGGGGTGATCAGCGCCGTGCGGGGCACCGGCGAGGTCACCGACGTCCAGTCGCCGTACGACATCGGGACGATTTCGGCCGACCGCAGTTCCGCACTGGTGAAGTTCGACATGCGGGGCGACCCGGACACCGCCGCTGACCGGGTGCAGCCGGTTCTGGACGCGGTGGCCGGGGTCCAGGGCGAGCACCAGGCGCTGCGGGTCGAGGAGTTCGGCGACGCGAGCTCGGAGAAGGTCTACAACGACGCCTTCGGCAACGACTTCCAGCGCGCCGAGTACTCCGCCCTTCCGGTCGCGCTCGGCATTCTGCTGATCGCCTTCGGCGCGCTGGTCGCGGCGCTGCTGCCGGTCGCGCTGGCGATGACGGCCTTCATGGCGACGACGGGCCTGGTCGCCGTCGTGAGCCATGTGGTGCACATGAGCGACACCGCCAACTCCGTGATGCTGCTGGTGGGTCTGGCGGTCGGCGTCGACTACTGCCTGTTCTACCTGCGCCGCGAGCGCGAGGAGCGGGAGGCCGGCCACGACCCGCGGACGGCGCTGCGGATCGCGGCGGCGACCTCGGGGCGGGCGATCCTGGTGTCGGGGGTCACGGTCATCGTGGCGATGGCGGGGATGCTGTTCACCGGGATCGGTGACTTCAAGGCGATGGGGCTGGCCACCATGATGGTGGTGGCCGTCGCGATGTTCGGTTCGGTGACGGTGCTCCCGGCGCTGCTGTCGCTGCTCGGGGAGCGGGTGGAGAAGGGCCGGATCCCCTTCCTGAACCGTAAGAGGCGTACGCGTACGAGGGGCGGCGGCACCGGCGAGAGCCGCTTCTGGCGGGCCGTGCTCACCCGGGTGCTGCGCCGGCCGAAGCTGTCGGTGGTGCTCGCGGGCGGGGCGCTGGTGGCCGTCGCGATCCCGTCCGTCGGGCTCAACACCGCGAACCTCACGCTCGACCAGGAGCTCGGCGGCAACCTGTCCATCGTCCAGGCCTACGACCACATGAACGCGGCCTTCCCCGGCGGCCCGGACCCGGCCAAGGTGGTGGTCAGGGCCGACGACATCACGGCGGCGCCGGTGCGCGCGGCCATCGAGGACTTCCGTAAGGAGGCGGTGGCGAAGGGCGCCAGCAAGGGCCCGGTGGAGGTCGCGTACCACGACAAGGCGAACGTGGCGGAGATCAGCGTTCCGCTGGTCGGGGGCTCGGACCAGGGCAGGGCCGAGGCGAGCCTCCGCGTGCTGCGCGATCAGGTGCGGCCCGACACGCTGGGCAAGGTCGCCGGGGTGAGCGCGCCGGTGGCCGGTTCCACGGCCTCGTCGATGGACTTCAACGACAAGCTGGCTTCGGCGACGCCGCCGGTGTTCGCCTTCGTGGTGGCCTTCGCCTTCGTGCTGATGCTGCTGTCCTTCCGGTCGCTGACCATCGCGCTGACCTCGATCGTGCTGAACCTGCTGTCGGTGGGCGCGGCTTACGGCGTACTCACCGTGGTCTTCCAGCACGGCTGGGGCGCGGGCCTGGTCGGGGCGACGGGGGTGGGCGCGATCGTGTCGTGGCTGCCGCTGTTCCTGTTCGTGATCCTCTTCGGACTGAGCATGGACTACCACGTGTTCGTGGTCTCGCGGATCCGTGAGGCGCGGATGCGGGGGCTCACGACGCGGGGGGCTATTGAGCACGGCATCACCACCACGGCGGGCGTGGTCACCAGCGCCGCCGTGATCATGGTCGCGGTCTTCGCGATCTTCGGGACGCTGTCCATGCAGAGCATGAAGCAGATGGGCGTCGGCCTGGCCGCCGCCGTGCTCATCGACGCGACCGTGATCCGGGGCGTACTGCTTCCGGCCGTCATGGCCCTGCTCGGCGAGCGCAACTGGTTTCTGCCCTCGTGGCTGCGGTGGCTGCCGGACATGACGCACGACGAGGTGGTCGCCGCTCCGGCCCGCCCGGCAGCGGCGCCCGTGGAACCGTCACGCGTGGGCGGCTGAATCGCCCGCCATGACACCGCCGGCCCGGCCTCCACTTGGG